>NZ_JBVJND010000002.1:0-162166 GCF_055583825.1 Streptomyces sp. NPDC104367
CTCGTCCCAGCCGTGATGGCCGGAGACGGGGTATCAACATATCTGGCGTTGACTTTTGGCACGCTGTTGAGTTCTCAAGGAACGGTCGCTTCCTTTGTACTCACCCTCTCGGGCTTTCCTCCGGGCTTCCCTTCGGCGTTTCCGACTCTATCAGATCTTTTTCCGATCCGATTTCCTCGGTGCTTTCCAGGTTCTCGCTCTCGCGTTTCCCTTTCCGGCGGTTCCGACTCTATCAGATCCTTTCGGCGTCCGATTCCCTGTCGGCGGGATTGCCGTAAGGCTTTCGGCTTTCGCTCGTCGGCCTTTCGACATTCACTACGTTAGCCGACTCCCGTCAGGACTCATAATCGAGTTCCGCGAGTTCGAATTCGGGCATGCGGGCATGCAGAATTCGACCCCGTCAGGGGAAGTCGTAGGTAGTGGGTGGCCGCTTCCGGCTGCTGGCGATTGCCGTACCCGGTTCAAGCGACTCGGGCTACGTTACGCACCTTCCAGGGACGCGTCAACTTGAGCGACGCCTGGGCGCATGGGCCCGATAGGGGCTCACCGTGGGGTCGTTGGCGACCCAGTAACGCCAGGGATGGGCGTCGCCGTCACCGCCCTCGCCGGCCAGTCCCGTGCGCGGACCGTTCCGTACCTGGTCGGACGAGACGGGGGTACCGGTCAGTACGCGCAGCGGTGTCCCGCCGGCGGCGCACGCGTCGGTGCCGTCCAGCTCCCGGTCGACGCCCAGGGCGGTGGCCAGGCGGGCCGGACCTTTGGCCAGTTCTCGGTCGTATCGGGCCGAAAGTCGACGTTTACGTGCGAGCTCGGCTCCCTTACGCCAGGCTCAGCCCCACCCCGAGGGGCGAGGAATCCAAGGGTGGGAACCTGACACAACAGGTCGAGCTGAGTCAGGCGCTGTGCGACCGGAGGGGCTGGTCAGTCGTAGCCACGATCGTTGAGAAGGACACGTCGGCTTCGACGAAGCGGGGAACCAAGCGGAGCGCCGAGTGGGAGCGCGTCAAGGCTCTGGTGGAGGACGGCAAGTCAGACGCCATCGTGTCCCGCCACTACGACCGTATGTACCGCACCCCCTGGGACCTGGAGGATCTGGTGGACCTGGCCGAGGCGACCGGCGTCACGCTGGCCGCCGCACAGGCGCAGGGAGTGCTCGACCTGTCCACCCCGTCCGGCCGGCTCGCTGCTCGCATCGGCGCTGTGGTGGCTCGCAACGAGACCGAGATGCGTGTCGAGTGTCAGGTGCTCGGACACCAGCGGCGCAGGGAGTCGGGCAGGCCCTTCTGGAGTACTCGCCCCTTCGGCTTCGAGCGGGACGGCAGGCACCGGGAAGCAGAGGCGGAAGCCCTACGGCAGGCGTACCGGGATGTCCTGACCGGCGTCACCCTCTGGTCCATCGCGAAGGACTGGAACACGCGTGGGCTGCTCTCGCCGCACGGCAAGGAGTGGCGCAGCGCGAACCTTCGGGGTGTCCTCTTGAAGCCGCGGAACGCGGGCATCCAGACGTACTCGCAGTGGGTCGAGAAGCCGGACGGGACGCGGGTGCGGCGGACCGAGGAGACCGGCGCGGGCAACTGGGAGGCGATCGTCTCCGAGGGCATATTCCGGGCCCTCGTCCGCCACCTGAGCGACCCCGAGCGCAACACGGGCGGGGGCGGCAAGCGCAAGGCCCTGTTGTCCGGCGTGGTCCGCTGCTCGAAGTGTCAGGCCGTCGTCACTCAGGGGTGGAGCAAGAAGAACGCGGCAGGCGAGCGGTACCGCATCTACACCTGTTCAGGTGGCCGATGCATCACCTGCCCGGCAGACGCTCTTGACTCCTTCGTGGTCCGGAAGGTCATCGACAAGGCCGAGGAGTGGAACGCGGCACCGGCCACAGATGCCGCAGACGAGGAGCGAGAGGCCGAGCTGCTGGCCGAGGAGACGGCCGCATCCGAGAGGCGCACCGCCCTGGCGGAGATGTTCGCCGTAGGGGACATCGACGCGTCGACCTTGCGGACGGGCATCAGCAGGTGCGATGCCGACCTGACCAAGATCCGGGCCGAGCTGGCAGACCTGGCATCGCAGCGGGTGCGCGTCGACCTCGGCGACATCGAGTACCTGTGGGAGGAACTGGACTATGAGGACCCCGACCGCATCGACTACGTGCGGACCGTCGTCATGCAGGTCTGCGCGCGAGTCGAGTTGATGCCGCGCGGTCGAGGGGTCCGAGCCTTCAAGGGCGAGCACTGCCGGATCACGTTCCGGAACCCTTGAGATCCGACCGCGGAGAGCCGAGCCGGCTGTCGGCGCTCGGTGAGCACGGGCCCTGTCTGACGAGTGTCGGGCGGGGCCCTTCGCCATGCCCGTCGAGGAGGCGCGCCCCTCTCGCTCCCCAGTTCATGCAACAACGTGCATGAGTCACGTCCGTGCATGGACGGCCGCAAGCGGCCCCGTACGGTCGTTTCAGGCGGCCTGACCGGGCCGCCAAGTGAAGGGGGTTCCGCATGGCACGCGAAGAACTGACTCGGCTCACCGGCAACGGCAACGGCACGTGTGGAGAGGACGACTGTCCGAACGTCTACCGCACCGCGTCCGGCTCCGTCGTGGTTCAGGGCGACGTGTCCGACGCCTTCGCTCCCCCGCGAGGGGAAGGACTCGTGGAGATCCCCGAGAGCGTTCTTCGGGAGGCCGTTCGTGCTCTTGGATGGTGAGGAGTGGCGGGCGACGCTCCGAGGCTTCCATTCGGAGGCGTGGCGACTGGAGACCCTGCCCCAGTACCTCGTACCGCAGGAGGCGGAAGAGCTCGAAGCCTTCCGGGCAGGCAAGCGCGTCGACCCGCACGACTACTCGTCCGCGTACACGGAAGACCTGAAGCGTCTACTCGGCGAGGGGAAGAGCAAGGGGCGAGTGCACGTCCTGACTCGACCGCTCTCCGAGTACCTGCGCTTCGAGTTCTCCCGCTACTACTCCCCGCACATGCTCGCCGGGGAGAACATCCGCATCCTTGACGTGACCGAGCGAGAGAACCCGTTGCCGGATGTCGAGGACTTCTGGATGTTCGACCGCTCGACGGTCGTCCTGATGCACTACGAGGGCGACGGCACGCAGATCAGCCGAGAGCTGTACGAGGGTGAGCCTGCGCCTTTCATCGAGTGGCAGCGCATCGCCGTCGCCGAGTCGGTTCCCTTCCTGGAGTACGTGAACGGGTGACGTTCGAAGCTGAGCAGCTTGGCGAGTCTGGCACCGAACTCGCCTCTCTGCTTCGGGACTTGCGCAAGCGTGCCGGCCTCTCAGGGGACCGGCTCGCAGCGCGCTGCAACATGTCCCAGTCGAAGGTGTCTCGCATCGAGAACGGCCGGACACGGCCGTCCCTGGTCGATGTCGAGCAGATCTTGCGAGCGCTGGACGCTCCGCCGGAACTGGTCGCCGAGGTCTCCGCCCTCGCCAGGATGGCAAACACCGAGTGGCGGAACCTTCGAGAACTTCGACGCAAGGGGCTCGGTACGAGACAGGCCGAGCTGAAGTCGCTCGAAGCGTCCTCTACGCACATGCGCTACTTCCTGCTCTCGATGGTTACCGGGCTGCTCGCAACACCGGAGTACGTACGGGCGAGCCTGGCCCACTCGACGGCCGACGCGAGCAAGGCCGTAGCGGGGAAGCTGGGACGGCAAGCCGTCCTCTACGACGCCTCGAAGCGGTTCACGTTCGTTCTCACCGAGCAGGCGGTTCGCTGGCCGGTCGTCTCCCCACTGGCACTGGCCGAGCAGATGGACCGACTGGCGTCCCTGTCCTACCTCCCGAACGTTCAGATCGGGGTGATCCCTGTAGGGGCACCGACGCCCCGAACCCCGCTGAGTACGTTCACCATCTACGACGCCGCGTTGGTCACCATCGAGACGACGGCGGGAAGTCTCGTACTCCGCGACGGCCGAGATGTTCAGGCGTTCCTGAAGGAGTTCGCCGACTACGAGGAACACGCCCTCTTCGGCGAAGACCTTCGGGCGCGGCTCGCCGAGTGGTCCGCCGGTTGCCGTGCATGACTTCATTCGACTACGCGACTGAAACGCCATCCCGTCCGCACCCCGGGGGATCATCCTTCGGCAGGCGAACAGTCGGGAGGTCGCAGGGATGAGCACACCCAAAACGACGATGGCAGGGCCGGTGAACCTGACCCTTCCGGAGGGAGACCCGAACCCCGTCGCGGGCTGTCGGCAGCGCCTCGGCGTCGCCGTGACCCGAGCCAACGCTCGATCGGTCGGCGACTACTCGAAGGCGACGGACGCGAACGTCGTGCTCCGTGAGCACCTCCGGGAAGACCACGGGGCCGAGTGATGGTGCGCTCTGTCCTGCGGTATGTGAGGCACAGAATCACGCAGCACCCGGACACTGACGTGACCTTCGAAGCGGAGTGCCTTCACTGCAAGTGGACAGCCACGCCCTCGACGGACGGCGCGGCAGTCGACGTGGAGTGCATGAGCCACACAGGCCGGAGCGGGCACAAGGGCTTCCGGCGTGTCTGTACGTCGTTCGCGATGGTGGTCCGGGACGAGTGACTGACAGACCGTTGACCGCTTCGGCTGTGGCGGCCTTCCGGCCGCCCCTTCGGCTGGCTGCAGTACGTATGGCCTTCAGTGCACCCAAGAGAGATCAAGAAAGGGCGGCACATCTTCCCTGGTCAACGCCCTGCGCTTACAGGTGCTGCGTGTCGTTCGCCCTCTGATCGGCACGCGTTGCGTGTCAGTGCCCCGAGTGACCGACAGCTCCCACGTGTGGGTTACGGCGTAAACCGCTTCACCGGGCGTATGCCGTGCTCGTCGCAGGTCTTGTCCCCGATGCCCTTCTGGAAGTGGTACATCGGCAGAGCGAGGCACCGGCGGTTGGACCCGACTTCGATGAAGCCCCACCTCTTGGCTTTGCGCACGTGGTTGTTCACGGCGTTGTTGCTCGGCACCCTGCCGTCCCTGTCGGCGAGGATCTTGTTCAGCTCCCCTGGTGGGAACTCGGCGTGGCCGATCTGGTTCGCCCATCCCATGGCCGCGTACTCGACGCGGTGGGCGTAGTCGAAGCGCGGGTCTCTCGCGCGCCGCTTGTACTCCTCCTGAGACACGGCGGCGAAGTCGCCCTCGAACTGGAATGGGATACGTCCCACTGTGGCAGTCCCTTCCTGTGTGGCGCAGAGTGCGCCAGTGACCCCCGCCGGACGGCGGGACATGTGCCTCCCTTTCGTTGCGGGGGTGGACCGTGCACGGATGGCACGGTCTCTCTTCACAGGTGGGCGCCCAAGCCTTCGGGCCTGGACTCGGTCTCGTGCGGTCGGGAGCGACGGCGGCGACCTGGCCGAGGGTTCGTACACGAAGGAGGGAGGACGACCCCGTTCAGGGAGCCCGCCCGTGTGGTGCTGCTCCGTTCGGCCATCCGCTGATGTACCCGGCCATCCCCACCCGTCCGGCCCGAGTCGGGCACGTCGGCAGTCGCTCGACCGACCAGGAACGCGTCACGCGCCACGCTCGCGAGCGATCACTCATCTTCTGACCCAACTCCGCGCCGACTCACCGGCGGGCCGTGGGCAAGGCGCACAGCGGCTCAGGCTCCGGCGGAAGGTTTGGCTCTCGGGCTCAGTCGGTACGCCGAGACCGTTGGATCACCGGCGAGGTAGAACCGGTGCTGCCAGTCGTGGGCCTTGCTCACGCCTACCCGAGGACCAACCTGGATGAGCGCGGTAGGTACCGACTCGCCCTCGGACAACACGACCGAGGTACCTGTCAGGAGGTCTGCGCCGTTGTGCTCCGCCGTGATGCCGAGTGCCTGGCAGAAGTTCCCCGGACCTCGGGCAAGCCGTGGACTCTCGACCCTCTCCCCTCGTCGCTTGCGTGCCAGGTCTTCCCCCTCGATGACCCTGCCTGCCCGGATGAGGACAGCCGAGGCGATGCCGTCCGTCCCGGTGACGACGTTGGCGCACCAGTGGAGACCGTGGGACCGGTAGACGTACAGGTGTCCTGCGGGTCCGAACATGACGGCGTTACGGGGTGTCCGGCCCCGGTAGGCATGGGAGGCTGGGTCAGCCGTACCCGAGTACGCCTCGGCCTCCGTGATGGCGATGCTCACAGTCCCCTCGGGGGTCTTGCAGGTGAGGACGCATCCGAGCAGCTTGGGGGCGACCTCTTCAGCGGGATGGGAGAGGAGATCAACGTTCATGCTGACCGCCTTGACATGCCGTAGGTGAAGTAGACGTACACATGTCCGGGCGGGCCGAACATCACCTCGTTGCGGGGTGTGCGGCCGCGATAGGCGTGCGAGCCGGGGTCGTTCGGGCCGTCGTACGCCTCCACCTCCGTGAGGCGCACTTCGATCGGACCGTCCGGGGTGGTGCGGACGAGGATGCGGCCGAGGAGGTCGGGGGCGACCTCCAGTACAGGGCGGTCGAAGAAGTCCCTGGGGAGTGGCGTACGGTCCGGGGGCGCGATCATGGCGTCCGAGCCTAGACCAGGCCGGGTGCGCCAAGGGGGGTCAGGGAATCGTCCGCTCGCCAGGGGGTGGGCCGGAACCGGCGACGGCCCGGTCGCGTTTGTAGGGATCAAAGGTCCGTACGTAAAGGGAGAGTCATGGGCTTCAAGAAGCTGCTCGCCAGCCTGGGTGCCGGCGGGGCGTCCGTCGAGACGGTGCTCACCGAGGTGAACGTCGTACCGGGCGGTGTCGTCCAGGGCGAGGTGCGGATCCAGGGCGGTTCGGTCAACCAGGAGATCCAGGGGCTGTCCGTGGGTCTCCAGGCCCGGGTCGAGGTGGAGAGCGGCGACGAGGAGTACAAGCAGAACATCGGCTTCGGCAAGGTGCGGCTCGGCGGTGCCTTCGAGCTCCAGGCCGGGGCCGTGCACGCGGTGCCGTTCGGACTGGAGATCCCGTGGGAGACGCCGGTCACGATGATCGACGGGCAGGCGCTGCGCGGGATGCACATCGGGGTGACGACGGAGCTGGAGATCGCGCGGGCGGTCGACTCGGGTGACCTCGACCCGATCAACGTGCATCCGCTGCCGGCGCAGCAGGCCATCCTGGACGCCTTCATCCAGCTGGGCTTCCGCTTCAAGAACGCGGACCTGGAGAAGGGGCACATCCGGGGGACCCGGCAGACGCTCCCCTTCTACCAGGAGGTCGAGTTCCACCCGCCGTCCCAGTACCGGGGCCTGAACCAGGTGGAGCTGAGCTTCGTCGCGGACGGGCACGCCATGGACGTGGTGCTGGAGATGGACAAGAAGCCGGGGCTGTTCAGCGAGGGCAGCGACACCTTCCGGTCGTTCCAGGTGGGTCTGCACGACTTCCACGGGACCGACTGGGCGGCTTACCTCAACCAGTGGCTGTCCGAGGTCGGCAGCAAGCGCAACTGGTTCTAGGCTCGGGAGCGCATGTTCCGTAGTCGATCAGATCGTCAGTACCCAGGAGGTACCGAGGTGACCGAGCTCAAGCGGCGTCCTCTCCCCCACGACTTCCACCCGCCCGTCCCGTCGTTCACGGTGACCAGCGCGGACATCGAGGAGGGGGCGACGCTCAAGGACGCCCAGGTCTACGCGGAGGGCAACACCTCGCCGCAGCTGCGGTGGGAGGGCTTCCCGGAGGGCACCGGGAGCTTCGCCGTGACCTGCTACGACCCGGACGCGCCGACGGGCAGCGGGTTCTGGCACTGGGTGGTGTTCGACATCCCCGCCTCGGTGACCGAGTTGCCGGTGGGCGCGGGCAGCGGCACGTTCGAGGGTCTGCCCGAGGGCGCCGTGCAGGTGCGCAACGACTACGGGTCGAAGGACTTCGGCGGTGCCGCGCCGCCGCCCGGGGACGGGCCGCACCGTTACGTGTTCACGGTGTACGCCGTGGACCAGGAGAAGCTCGGTCCGGACGCCGACGTGTCGCCGGCCGTCGTCGGCTTCAACCTGCGGTTCCACACGATCGCGCGGGCGCAGCTCATCGGGGAGTACGAGAACCCCGGACAGGGCTGACACACCGCGCGAAATCAGTCGAGCGTTCATGGAACGTTTGCCCGCCTCTGGTCATGGAAGTGATCAGAGGCGGGCAGTTTTTATTGCGTTGTCCATCTCGACGCGCCCGTCCAGAGTTGATCCAAGCCCGCCGGGGGTGGGCACGGTGCACATGGGAGGTGGGCTGGATGCGGGACACGCTGGTTCTGAACGCGAGCTTCGAGCCGCTGTCGACGGTGACGCTGAATCGCGCCGTTGTTCTGGTGCTCCAGGACAAGGCCGTCGTTGAGCAGGCCCACCCCGAACTGCGCATGCGCGGTGCGGATGTGGACATACCCGCGCCCCGGGTGATCAGGCTCTGCAGATACGTGAGGGTGCCGTTCCGGAGACAGGCGCCCTGGTCGAGGCGGGGGGTGCTGGTCAGGGACCGGCACCGGTGCGCCTACTGCGGGCGGCGGGCGACGACCGTGGACCATGTGGTGCCGCGGGCGCAGGGCGGGGCCGACTCGTGGCTGAACACGGTGGCCTCCTGCGCGGAGGACAATCACCGCAAGGCGGACCGGACGCCGGAGCAGGCGGGGATGCCGTTGCTCCGGGCGCCGTTCGAGCCCTCTCCGCAGGACGCGATGCTGCTGGCCATGGGGGCCGAGGACCTGGCGGCGCTGCCCGAGTGGCTGTCGGGGGAGGTGGCCGCCTGAGCGGCTGGCGGGTCCGGCCCGTCGCGCGAGTAGCGGTTGTTCGTGGCTGAACGCACCGTTCCCCGCACCCCTGATCGGGGTGCGGGGAACTTTTGTCCGCGGTGACCGTCAGTCGATGTTCGGCTTCTCGCGGCGCTCCTGGGCGGGGACGTTGCCGCCTCCGCCGTTGGAACCTCCGCCCAGGGAGCCGAAGTTGCCCATCGCGCCGGAGAGGCCCTTGAGGGCGTCGCCGATCTCGCTGGGGACGATCCAGAGCTTGTTGGCGTCGCCCTCGGCGATCTTCGGGAGCATCTGGAGGTACTGGTAGCTCAGGAGCTTCTGGTCGGGGTCTCCGGCGTGGATCGCCTCGAAGACCGTACGGACCGCCTGGGCCTCGCCCTCGGCGCGCAGGGCGGCGGCCTTGGCCTCACCCTCGGCGCGCAGGATCTGGGACTGCTTCTCGCCTTCGGCGGTGAGGATGGCGGCCTGCCGCGTACCTTCCGCGGTGAGGATCGCGGCGCGCTTGTCACGGTCGGCGCGCATCTGCTTCTCCATCGAGTCCTGGATGGAGGTCGGCGGCTCGATCGCCTTGAGCTCGACGCGGTTGACGCGGATGCCCCACTTGCCGGTGGCCTCGTCGAGGACGCCGCGCAGGGCCGCGTTGATCTCCTCGCGGGAGGTCAGGGTGCGTTCGAGGTCCATGCCGCCGATGATGTTGCGGAGCGTGGTGACCGTGAGCTGCTCGATGGCCTGGATGTAGCTGGCGACCTCGTAGGTGGCGGCCCGCGCGTCCGTGACCTGGTAGTAGATGACCGTGTCGATGTTCACGACCAGGTTGTCCTGGGTGATCACCGGCTGCGGCGGGAACGGCACGACCTGTTCACGCAGGTCGATGCGGTTGCGGATGGTGTCTATGAACGGGACCACGATGTTGAGGCCCGCGTTGAGAGTCCGTGTGTAACGGCCGAAGCGCTCGACGATGGCGGCGCTCGCCTGTGGGATGACTTGGATCGTCTTGATCAAGGCGATGAAGACCAACACCACCAGAATGATCAGGACGATGATGACCGGTTCCATCGTCGCTCCCCGTACCCTTCTCCGCCTCGGCGCTTCGGCAGATCTTATGGTTGTTGAAGATCTTGCTGGATGAGTCTGACAGACGTTCGCGCAACTCGGGGACAGTTCTGTTCAGTTGAGTCTTGCGAGGTCAGATGACGATCGCGGTGGCGCCCTCGATCTCCACGACGTCCACCGCCTGGCCCACTTCGAAGGCACGGTCCGGGTCGAGGGAGCGCGCCGACCAGATCTCGCCGGCGAGCTTGATCCGTCCGTCCGAGCCGTCGACGCGTTCGAGCACGACGGCCTGTTTGCCCTTCAACGCGTCCACGCCCGTGGCGAGTTGGGGGCGTCCTGCGGCGTGCCGGGCCGCGATCGGCCGGACCACGGCGATCAGGGCGACCGAGACGATGACGAAGACGAGGACCTGGGCCACGACGCCCGCGCCGAGCCCGGCCGTACCGGCCGCTGCCACGGCGCCGACCGCGAACATGCCGAACTCCGGCATCGCGGTCACCACGAGCGGGATGCCGAGTGCCGCCGCGACGACGAGCCACCACACCCATGCGTCGATGTTGTTCACATAGTCATGGTAGGGCCGCGGGTACCGACCCCGACAGGGTGCTTTCCGGGTCGGCGCCCGTCAGGACAGGGGCAGTCCGCGGGCGGTCCAGCGGTCGCCGGCCTGCTCGACGACGAGCGGGAGGCCGAAGCAGAGGGAGAGGTTGCGGGAGGTGAGTTCGAGCTCCAGCGGGCCGGCGCTGAGGACCCGGCCCTGACGGATCATGAGGACGTGGGTGAAGCCGGGGGCGATCTCCTCGACATGGTGGGTGACCATGATCATGGAGGGGGCGATCGGGTCGCGGGCGAGCCGGCCGAGGCGGCGGACCAGGTCCTCGCGGCCGCCGAGGTCGAGGCCGGCGGCGGGTTCGTCGAGAAGGAGCAGTTCGGGGTCGGTCATCAGGGCGCGGGCGATGAGGGTGCGCTTGCGCTCGCCCTCGGAGAGGGTGCCGAAGCGGCGGTCGACGTAGTCCGTCATGCCGAGGCGGTCGAGGAAGGCGCGGGCGCGCTGCTCGTCGACCTCGTCGTACTCCTCCTGCCAGTGGGCGGTCATGCCGTAGGCGGCGGTGAGGACGGTCTCCAGGACGGTCTGGCGCTTGGGGAGCTTCTCGGCCATCGCGATGCCGGCCATGCCGATGCGGGGGCGCAGGTCGAAGACGTCGACCTGGCCGAGGGTGTCGCCGAGGACGGTGGCGGTGCCCTTGCTGGGGAAGAGGTAGCTGGAGGCGATGTTCAGGAGGGTGGTCTTGCCGGCGCCGTTGGGACCGAGGATGACCCAGCGCTCGCCCTCCTTCACCGACCAGGAGACCTGGTCCACCAGAGCCCGGCCCTCACGGACCACGGATACGTCCTGAAGCTCCAGAACATCGCTCATGAGCGCGTTGTCTCCCCTTGCAGTGTGGCCGGTCTCGGCTGTCGCGTAAGCCTGTGGCTCGGGCGGCGGCGCCGGTGGGCGCAGCCCTTATGAAATCTACGCCACGAGTGCGGCGCTCCATTCCATCGGTCCGCTCCTTAGGGTGGGGGCATGCTCTCGGAACCGCGTTCAGGACGCCTCGCCGCTTGGGGAAATGCCCTATTGGCCGGACTTGTCTCTCCGGATGACGCCGTGCTCGCCATCGTCGGCGAGGACACGGTGCACCGGGTGGAGGGGCTGCCGGGCGAGTCCGCTCCGGTCGGGCTCACGCTCGCGCTGGGACGGCTGCGGGCGCTGGGGGCGGGCGCGCTGCGGGTGGCGCTGCCGGCGCCGGGGCATCCGCTGGGGCTGAGCGGGCCGCCGGAGTTCAACGCGCGGGCGCTGGAGGCGGAGGAGGCGGTGATCTGCCACGGGGCCGCGTTCGGGCTGGTGCCCGAGGTCCACGAGGCCGGTCCCGCCGGTGACGTGCACGCCGAGGTGGTCTGGCACGTGCTGCCGGTGCGGGAGGCGCCGCCCGCCGACGTGCCCTCGCTCGGTGAGGCCGAGCGGGAGCTGGCGGAGGCGCTGCGGGACGCGACCGAGGTGCTCTCGAAGCTGGACGTGGCCGGGTCGGGGCCGGTGGCCGAGGCGGCGATCGACGCGTACCGGGCGCGGGCCGAGCGGGGGCGGGAGGTGCTGGCGCCGGGGTATCCGCCGCGGGCGGTACGGGTGCTGGAACTGGCGCAGCGGGTGGGGCTGCTGGTCTCGCTGGCGTACGAGAACGGGCACGGGGGCGCGGTGAGCGCGTCGGAGATGGCGGGGCGGTCGCTGGCGCTGCGGCCGGTGGAGCGGACGGCGCGGCGGGCGCAGGTCGCGGCGTACAACTCCGTGGTGGAGGAGCGCGAGCGGGGGCGTTAGACGCGCCCGGGGGCCACGCCGGCCGGCGTGGCCCCCCGTCGGTCGTGCGGGTCCTACTGGTTGACCGCGGTGTTGCCGAACGCCGGGTTCAGCAGGCCGATCACGTTGACGGACAGGCCGCTGGCGTTGACGGGGACGTGGACCGGGACCTGGGCGACCAGGCCGGAGGCGACGCCCGGGGAGTTCACGGCAGCGCCGCCGGCACCCGCGTCGGCGAAGGCCGCTCCCGCGGAGGCTCCCGCCGCGATACCGGCGACGGTCATGGCTACGGCGGCCTTCTTGGCGATGTTCATGGGAAACGTTCCTCCTGCGAGTGCGTGTCCGACCCGACCGTGGGTCGTGCGCTGATCAACGCCGGAGGGGCGCCGGTCGGTACGGGGCGGGCGGCAGTGACTGCCCGTTCGGATCATTGGGCCTAAAAGCCGACCGGCCTTCCGGGGTCGCCCGGAAGGCCGGAGGCCGCCGCCGTACCGCGGCGAGGTTCCCGCGGTGTCCCGCGGTATCCCGGGGAATCAGCCGTCCCAGTGGACTCAGCAGTCTCAGCGGTTGAGGCCGAGGTTGCCGAAGGCGGGGTTCAGCACGCCGATGACGTTGACGCTGTTGCCGACGACGTTGACCGGAACGTGCACCGGGGCCTGGATCACGTTGCCGGAGACGACGCCCGGCGAGTGGTGGGCCTCGCCCGCGGCCGTGGCACCACCGGTGTGGGCGGAGGCCATCCCCGCACCCGCAGCCACGATCCCGCCGGCCACCATCGTCAGGGCCGCTGCCTTCTTCAGGTTCTTCACTTCAAAGCCTCCTCGGCGACGGCCGCGGCGGTCGCCGCGGCACGCACTGGAGAACGGCGTGGACCGGCGGAGGATGCGCCATCCGGGTGACATTCCCACGACGGTATGAATCTCAGTCCGGAGGGCGACCCTCCAGGTTGCCGTCGGTGAAGCGTTGCGGAGCGCGTTTCAGCCGGTCACGCCGTGGCGCACGGCCCAGAGCGCGGCCTGGGTGCGGTCGGCGAGGTCGAGCTTCATCAGGATGTTCGAGACGTGGGTCTTGACGGTCTTCTCGGAGAGCACCAGCGCGCGGGCTATCTCCCGGTTGGAGCGTCCGTCGGCGATCAGCCCGAGCACCTCGCGCTCCCGCTCGGTGAGGGAACCCCCCCTGCCCTGGCCCGAGTTGGCCCCCTCCTGGGAGAGCAGGGCGCCGGCCACCTCGGGCTGGAGCAGCACGTGCCCGGCGTGCACCGAGCGGATGGCGGTGGCGAGCGCGTCGGGGTCGACGTCCTTGTACACGTACCCGGCGGCGCCGGCGCGCAGGGCCGGGACCACCGTGCGCTGTTCGGTGAAGCTGGTGACGATCAGCACGCGCGCGCGGTTGTCGAGTTCGCGGAGCCTGCGCAGCGCCTCCACGCCGTCCATGCCGGGCATCTTGACGTCCATGAGGACGACGTCGGGGGTCAGTTCCTCGGCGCGCTCGACCCCCTCGGCGCCGTCGGCGGCCTCGCCGACCACCTCGATGTCGTCCTGGACCTCCAGGAAGGTGCGCAGGCCCCGGCGGACGACCTGGTGGTCGTCGACCAGGAGCACCCTGATCGCGTCAGCCACCGGGTACCTCCATCTCGATCGTGGTGCCCTTGCCGGGCGCCGATTCCACGGTCAGCGCGCCGCCGACGCCGCTCGCCCGGTCCCGCATGGAGACCAGGCCGAGGTGGCGTCCGGCGCGCCGGGTCAGGTGCGGGTCGAAGCCGGCGCCGTCGTCCGCGACCCGGAGGACGGCGCCGGCGCCGCGCCGGTCGACCGTCACGTCGACGTGCTCGGCCCCGGAGTGTCTGAGGGCGTTGTGCAGGGCTTCCTGGGCGACCCGCAGCAGGGCCTCCTCCTGGGCGGCGGGCAGGGCGCGGAAGCCGCCGCTCGCGAAGGTCACGCGCGCGCTGTGGGCGCGGTCGAGGACCTGGACCTGGGTGCTCAGGGTGGCGAGCAGTCCGTCCTCGTCGAGGGCGGCGGGGCGCAACTCGACGACGGCGGCGCGCAGTTCGTCGGCGGCCTCGGCGGCGAGCACGGCCACCTGCTGCAACTCGCCCTTGGCGCGGGAGGGGTCGCGGTCGACCAGCGCGGCGGCGGCCTGCGCGGTGAGCCGCAGGGAGAACAGCTTCTGGCTGACCGCGTCGTGCAACTCGTGGGCGAGCCGGGAGCGTTCCTCGGCGATGGTCAGCTCACGGCTGCGCTCGTAGAGGCGGGCGTTGGTGAGGGCGATGGCCGCGTGCTGGGCGAGGATGGAGAGGAGTTCCTCGTCCTCGGCGGTGAAGCCGCAGCTGCCCTCGGGTTTGGGGCAGTTCTTGTTGGCGAGGAAGAGCGCGCCGATGACCTCGTCGCCGTCGCGGATCGGCAGGCCCAGGAAGTCGGACATGTCGGGGTGGGCCGAGGGCCAGCCCTCGAAGCGGGGGTCCTTGCGGACGTCGGCCAGCCGCTCGGTCCTCGCCTCGCGGAGCATCGCGGCGAGGATGCCGTGCTGGCGCGGGAGCGGGCCGATGGCCTTCCACTGGGCGTCGGTGACGCCGTCGACGACGAACTGGGCGAAGCCGCCGTGGTCGTCCGGGACCCCGAGCGCGGCGTACTGCGCGCCGAGCAGCTCACGGGCCGAGGCGACGATCGTCTTGAGGACGTCGCGCACCTCCAGGTGCCTGCTCATGGCCAGCAGCGCTTCGCTGACCGCGGCGAGGCCGGACCGGGGACGGTGACTCATGCCCTCACCGTACCGGCGGGGTCCGGGCGGCGGATCGGACCGCCGACGGCCCGCCCCGGTCCGCCGGCCCTAGGTCACGGGGCCTAGGCCGCGCGCCCCGGACCGGCGGCTTAGTCCCAAGGGCCCCACCGGATTGCGGCCCGCGTCCGAGGCGGCCGGGGCGGTCGCGTTCCTAGGTTGGGGGCACCGCCGACGCGGGCGGACGGAGCCGAGGGGACGGTTGTCATGCCGGTAGCGATCATCACGGGGGCCTCGAAGGGTCTGGGGCGGGCGCTGGCCGAGGCGCTGGCCGCGCGCGGCTGGGACCTGGTGCTCGACGCCAGGGGCGCGGATGTTCTGAAGGAGGCGGCGGAGGCCGTCGTGGCGCACGGGGTGCGGGTGACGGCGCTGCCCGGTGACGTCACGGACGCCGGGCACCGGGCCCGGCTGGTGGCCGCCGCGCGGGCGCTGGGCGGGGTGGACCTGCTGGTGAGCAACGCGAGCGCGCTGGGCGCCGAGCCGCTGGTGCGGCTGGGCGAGCTGCCCCTGGCGGGGCTGCGGCGGGCGCTGGAGGTGAACGTGGTGGCCGCGCTGGGCCTGGTCCAGGAGGCGCTGCCGCTGCTGCGGGGGTCGGCGGCGGGCGCGGTGATCGCGGTCAGCTCGGACGCGGGCGCCGAGGCGTACGAGACCTGGGGCGGCTACGGCGCCTCCAAGGCGGCCCTGGACCAGCTGGCGGCCGTGCTCGGCGTCGAGGAGCCGGGGCTCCGGGTGTGGGCGGTGGATCCCGGGGACATGGCGACCGGGCTGTACGCGGCGGCGGTGCCGGACGACGACGGTCCGCGGCCGGCGCCGGCGAGCGTCGTACCGGCGTTCCTGCGGCTGCTCGACGAGCGGTCGGCCAGTGGGCGGTACGGGGCGCCGGCTCTGGTGGAGGGGCGATGACGACGGTGGTGAGGGTGCCGCAGGAGCTGTCCGCGCGGGTCCCGGCCGAGCAGCGCGGGCCCGGGCTGGAGCGGGACGCCGTACGGCTGCTGGTGTCGCGCGGGACGGCGGTGTCGCACCACGCCTTCGCGGAGCTGCCGGGTCTGCTGCGGGCCGGGGACCTGCTGGTGGTGAACACCTCGCCGACACTGGCGGCCGCCGTGGACGGGCGGGTCGGGCACGCGCGCGTGGTGGTCCACTTCTCCACGCGCGGGGACGACGGGCGGTGGGCGGTCGAGCTGCGGGAGCCGGACGGGAACGGCACGACACGCGCGCGTGCGGGTGCCCGCGCGGGTACGGGGGTGCGGCTGCCCGGGGGCGGGCGGCTGGTCCTGGAGGAGCCGCTGAGCCCGCGGGGCGAGCGGCTGTGGTGGGCGCGGACGGCGGCGGACGTGCGCGGGGTGCTGCGGGAGTACGGGCGGCCCATCCGTTACTCCTACACGGAGCGGGACCAGCCGTTGTCCGCGTACCAGACGGTGTTCGCGCTGCCGGCGGCGGACGGGGCGGGGAGCGCGGAGATGCCGAGCGCGGCGCGGCCCTTCACCGCGCGGCTGGTGGCGGAGCTGGTGAGCCGGGGGGTGCAGTTCGCGCCGGTCACGCTGCACACGGGGGTCTCGTCGGCGGAGGCGCACGAGCCGCCGTACCCGGAGCGCTTCGCCGTGCCGGCGGCTTCGGCACGGCTGATCAACAGCGTGCGGGCCGGGGATGGCCGGGTCGTGGCGGTCGGGACCACGGCGGTGCGGGCCGTGGAGTCGGCCGCCGGGGCGGACGGGGTGGTGCGGGCGGCCGAGGGGTGGACGGAGCTGGTCGTCACGCCCGGGCGCGGGGTGCGGGTGGTGGACGGGCTGCTGACCGGGCTGCACGAGCCGGAGGCCTCGCATCTGCTGATGCTGGAGGCGGTCGCGGGGCGGGCCGCGGTCGACCGCGGTTACGAGGCGGCGCTGGCCGGGCTCTACCTGTGGCACGAGTTCGGCGACGTGCACCTGGTCCTCCCGGAGGAGGGTCCTCACGCAGAGCATTGCTGCCGCAACTCCCGGTGAGATTCCTGTAGGGCCGATGTGAGGCCGCACATAGGGCGCACATCACGTACGAACAGACATAGGAGATAAACAATCCCCTCCCCAGCGGGGCAGACTGCCTAGTCTGTCCCGTTTTGCCCTTGCCGGGTCCACTACCCGGGATCGTACGTCACACCTTTGCCACGGCATTTTGCGGTCGCTAAGAATGGCTGCCGTCGCTCAGCACCGCGGGTTCCCCCCCGCGGTGTTCGTGCAGGAGGAGCCGGTCTCCCCCGCGGACAACGAGCGGCCTCCGCGCTATTCGAAGAGGTCCACTGCCATGCCGAAGAACTCCCACAGTCCCGCGCTGACCAAGCACCACAAGATCGCGCTCGCCGGTGTCGCCACGCTCGGCGCCGCCGCCCTCGCCTTCTCCGCCGTGCCCGGCAACGCAGGGACCGTCGTGACCGGCGCCCCCGAGACCGCCGCCAAGGTCGTCTACGGCACGGAGCAGATCAAGGACGTCAAGGGCGCGGTGACCGACCAGCTGGCCCAGCAGAACCTGAAGGTCGAGGCGATCGCCGCGAAGAAGGCGGCGACCACGGCCCACACCCTCCACGTGGCCCACGTGAAGCAGGCCCACGCGGCCCACGTCGCGGCCGAGGCGAAGAAGGCCGCCGACCAGCGCGCCGCCGAGCAGGCCGCGAGCCGCTCCGCGCAGCGCCCGCAGGTCCAGCAGGCCGCCACGAAGAACTACGCCGACAACCTCGACGGCTGGATCCGCCAGGCCCTCGACATCATGAACGCCAAGGGCATCCCGGGCTCCTACAGCGGCCTGCACCGCAACATCATGCGGGAGTCCTCCGGCAACCCGAACGCCATCAACGACTGGGACATCAACGCCATCAACGGCATCCCCTCCAAGGGCCTGCTCCAGGTGATCCCGCCCACCTTCAGCACGTACCACGTCGCCGGTACGTCCTGGAACATCTACGACCCGGTCGCCAACATCACCGCCGCCGCCAACTACGCGGCCCACCGGTACGGCTCGATCGACAACGTCAACAGCGCGTACTGAGGCAGGCGCGGACCTCAGCAGCGACGCGCCGAAGGGCGGCACCCCACTCACGGGGTGCCGCCCTTCGGCGTCGTACGGGCCGCGGACCGCTACTTGCGCATGACCTCGGGCTCGTGGCGGCGCAGGAAGCGGGCCACCAGGAAGCCGCAGAGCACGCCGAGGACGATCAGCACGGCCATGTCCATGGACCAGGCGCCGAGCGTGTGCTCCCAGAGCGGGTCCTTGCTGGTCGGGTCGTCCGTGTTGGGCGCGATGTTGTTGAAGTCCAGCGTGGCGCCGGCGGCACCCACCGCCCAGCGGGACGGCATCAGGAACGAGAACTGGTTGGCGCCGACCGCGCCGTTCAGGGTGAACAGGCAGCCGGTGAAGACGACCTGGATGATCGCGAACATCACCAGCAGCGGCATGGTCTTCTCGGACGTCTTCACCAGCGAGGAGATGACCAGGCCGAACATCATCGAGGTGAAGCCGAGTCCCATGATCGGGATGCAGAGCTCGAAGAGGGTGGAGTGGCCCAGGACCACGCCCTCGGCGGGGATCTCCCGGCTGGAGAAGCCGATCAGGCCGACCATCAGGCCCTGGAGCACGGTGACCACACCGAGCACGACCACCTTGGACATCAGGTACGCCGACCGGGACAGGCCGACCGCGCGCTCCCGCTCGTAGATCACCCGTTCCTTGATCAGCTCACGGACGGAGTTCGCGGCGCCCGCGAAACAGGCGCCGACCGCGAGGATCAGCAGGACGGTGGTCGCCGTGCCGTTCGGCACGGGCACACCGGTCTTGGAGCTGACCGGGTTCACCAGCAGGCCCTTGTCGCTGTCGATGAGCAGGCTGACCGCGCCGAGCACCGCGGGCAGGATCACCGTCAGCGCCAGGAAGCCCTTGTCGGAGGCGATGACCGAGACGTACCGCCGGACCAGGGTCAGCAGCTGGGAACCCCAGCTCTGCGGCTTCTTCGGCCGCATCGCCTGCATCGCGGGGATCGGTACGGACTGCGGGGCGATCGCGTCGATGTCCGCGGCGTACATCTGGTAGTGCTGCGAGCCCTTCCAGCGGCCCGCCCAGTCGTAGTCGCGGTAGTTCTCGAAGGCGGAGAAGACGTCGGCCCAGGTGTCGTAGCCGAAGAAGTTCAGCGCCTCCTCGGGCGGGCCGAAGTAGGCGACCGCGCCGCCCGGCGCCATCACCAGCAGCTTGTCGCAGATCGCCAGCTCGGCCACCGAGTGGGTGACGACGAGGACGGTGCGGCCGTCGTCGGCGAGACCGCGCAGCAGCTGCATGACATCGCGGTCCATGCCCGGGTCGAGACCCGAGGTGGGCTCGTCCAGGAAGATCAGCGACGGCTTGGTGAGCAGCTCCAGCGCCACCGAGACCCGCTTGCGCTGGCCGCCGGAGAGGGAGGTGACCTTCTTGTCCTTGTGGATGTCGAGCTTCAGCTCGCGCAGCACCTCGTCTATCCGGGCGTCGCGCTCCTGGCCGGTGGTGTCGGCCGGGAAGCGCAGCTTGGCCGCGTACTTCAGGGCCTTCTTGACGGTCAGCTCCTTGTGCAGGATGTCGTCCTGCGGGACCAGACCGATGCGCTGGCGCAGCTCGGCGAACTGCTTGTACAGGTTTCGGTTGTCGTACAGCACCTCGCCCTCGTTGGCGGGCCGGTAGCCGGTCAGCGCCTTGAGGAGCGTCGACTTGCCGGAGCCGGACGGGCCGATGACCGCGATCAGGGACTTCTCCGGGACGCCGAAGGAGACGTCCTTGAGGATCTGCTTGCCGCCGTCGACGGTGACCGTCAGGTGGCGCGCGGAGAAGGAGACCTCACCGGTGTCGACGAACTCCTCTAGGTGGTCGCCGACGATCCGGAAGGTGGAGTGGCCGACGCCGACGATGTCGTTCGGGCCGAGCACCGCGGTGCCGCCCTTGGTGATCAGCACACCGTTGACGTAGGTGCCGTTGTGCGAGCCGAGGTCGCGGATCTCCATGCGGCCGTCGGGCGTGGAGTGGAACTCGGCGTGGTGGCGGGACACCTGGAGGTCGGAGACGACCAGCTCGTTCTCCAGGGCACGGCCGATGCGCATCACGCGGCCGATGGAGAACTGGTGGAAGGTGGTCGGGCTGCGGTCGCCGTAGACCGGCGGCGCCCCCGCGGCACCACCGGCGGCCGGGGCCGGGGCACCCTGCTGCTGCGGGATCGCCGACGGGACCTGCTGCCAGTCCTGTTGGGGCTGCTGCGGCTGCGCGGCCGGCGGCTGCGACCAGCCCGCGCCGCCCGCGCCCTGCGCCGCGAACGGCTGCTGCTGGGGCTGCGCGACGGCGGCCGCGGAGCCCGACAGGCTCAGCCGCGGCCCGTCGTTCGCGTTGCCGAGATGCACGGCCGAGCCCGGCCCGATCTCCGTGCGCTGGACCCGCCGGCCCTGCACGAAGGTGCCGTTGGTGCTGCCGTGGTCCTCGATGACCCAACCGCGGTCGTCGAAGCTGATCGTGGCGTGCCGCCAGGAGACCCTGGCGTCCTCGAACACGATGTCCCCCTGCGGATCGCGTCCGAGGGTGTATGACCTGGACTGATCGAGCGTCCAGGTACGTCCGTTGGTTTCCAGTACGAGTTCCGGCACGCCAAGCCCCACTGAGTAGTCCCCCGAGTTACCCCCATCACAGGGAGTCTAGGGATGTCGAACATCGTCGGGAACTATTTCAGGCTCGGCCCTCTGACCGAAAGTCGGGCCTTGCGGAGAGCTCCCGCGAACGCGTCGGCTCTTTCCGTTGACGGGGTTGAAACCGGGCCGGAGAGTGGTAATCCAGGCGAGGGGGACAAGCGCGACGGAGCGGCCCGGCGCGTCTGTGGATCGGGGGGTCTGCCATGGGTTCCGGCACGTCTCGTACGGGAGTCGAGAGCGCGGGGCACGGCGCGGGGCTGCCGTGGGCCGACATCCTGCTGTCCGCGATCGCCGCCGTGAGCTGGGCGTTGATCGGCATGGCGGGGACCGCGGCGCTCGGACTGCATCTGCTGCGGGCCGACGCGGCGGGCTCACTGGGCCCGATGACGGCGGCGGCCGTGGCGCTCGGGGCGGGTGGTTCGGTCACACCGAACGGGGATCTGTCCGCTTTCGGACTGAAAGGCGCCCAGGCGACGACGGCCATCGAGATCACGCCACTGGGCGTGAGCCTGGTCGGAGCGCTGCTCCTGTCCTGGTTCTTCTTACGGTCCCTGCGCACGGCCGGAGTTGTGATCCCGTCGGCCGAACTGCTCGCCCGCGCGGGCACGGTGGTCGCGTTCTTCGTCGCGACGCTGGGCGGGCTGGCCTGGGCGGGACACTCGGTCGTGACCATCGACGGCGGTGCGCTGGGCCTGGACAAGCTGCCGGGCACGGGCGGCGGAGGGGGTCTGAAGATCCCCGGCATCGGGGACGTCGGCGGTCTGCTGCCGGACCGCCTCGGCGACCTCGTCCACGCCGACGCGGCGGTCGGCTTCCGCGTGGACACGGCGGCGACCCTGCTCGGCGGCCTCGGCTGGTCGGCCGGCGTCCTGCTGATCGCCCTGCTGGCCTCGCGCCGGACCCCGCTGCCGCACGGCTGGGCGGCCGTGCACCGGGTGGTGCGGCCGGCCGCCTCGGCGCTGGTGACCGTGGCGCTGGTGGCGGTGGCGGCCGGCTGGGCGGCGGCGGCCTGGGCGGCGGTCCGCGACCCGCACCCCGCCCGGATCATGGGCGCGGCGCTGCTCGGCGCCCCGAACGGCGTCTGGCTCGGCCTCCCGATCGGGCTCCTCGTGCCGTTCGACGGCCGGGCGACGGGCGTACTGACCGCGTTCCTGCCCCACCCCCTCGACCGGCTGCTGGGCTCCGCGTCCGGCCGGCCGGTGACGCTGGGGCGGCTGGCCGACCTGGACGGCCGGGTGTGGCTGCTGGGGGTGGCGGCGGCGCTGCTGATGCTGCTGGCCGGCGTGTTCACTGCGGTCCGGACGCCGGTGGCACGGGAGGCCGGGGCGGCGGGGCGGGCGGGCGCGCTCGGGTTCGCGGGGCGGTGTGCGGTACGGCTGGGCATCGCGACGGCGCTCACGCTGCCGCTGCTGGCCTGGCTGACGGACGTGTCCGTGGACGCCTCGCTGTCGGTGCTGGGCTTCGACGCCTTCGGCGCGGGGATCGAGCTGCACGGGGAACCCGGCACGGCGCTGCTGCTCGGGGCGGCCTGGGGCGCGGCGGCGGGAGCGGCGGGAGCGCTCCTGGCGTGGGCGACGGGGGCGGCCGGATCCCGCGCGGCCCCGCTGGCACTGGGTGACGCGGGGAGGGCGGCGGGACCGGCCGGACAGGACGGTCCGGGCGGGCCGGGCGCATCGGGTGGGGGCGGGTGGTCCGGTCCCTATGCGCCGGGCGCTCCGTACCGTCCGCCGAACCCGCACACGAACCCCTACCTCCGGGTGCCGGGTGAGCTGCGGACTCCGGCACCGCCCGAGGGCGGCAGGGCACCCTGGCCCGACGCGCCACGGGAACAGCACGGCGGAGGTCCGGAGGACCGCAGGCCCGAGGACGGCCGCAGACCGCAGGGCGGCCGGGGCGCGCAGGACGGCTGGAGCGCGGAGAACGACCGGGGCGCGGGGAACGACCGCAGGCCGCAGGACGGCCGGGGCACGGAGAACGACCGCAGGCCGCAGGACGGCCGGGGCACGGAGAACGACCACAGGCCGCAGGACGGCCGGAGTACGGAGAACGGCCGGGGCGCGCAGGACGGCCGGGGTGCGGGGAACGACCGCAGCCCGGAGAACGACCGCAGGCCGCAGGACGGCCGGGGTGCGGAGGGTGGCCGGGGGCCGTCGCAGGGGGGTGGGCCCGCCGGTGGCGGGGGCTTCTCCGACGCGCCGCCGGACGCGGGGGACGTGTACGGCGCCCCCACGATGGCGCGGCCCTTCGACCCGCCGCCCCGGTCACCGCGGCGTCCGTCCGGGACCGGGCGGGGCGGCGGGTCCGCCGGCGGCCCGGGCACCGGACCACCACCGCCTCCGCCACCACCGCCTCCGCCGCCGCGACCGCCGCGACCGCCCGGGCGGCCGGGCCGGTGACGTGGGGCGACGGGGCGCGGGCGGTGTGCGCACCCCGGGTGGATCCGGGCCGGACTCCGTGCGAAGGCGGGGCGTGCGACACCGCGTCCCGGACCCCCGGCATCGCACGCACGTTCGCCCGTAGTACGGAGGCAAGGCGTCCGACACCGGCCCGACATCCATTGTTCCGTGTCCGTCAGGCGGACCACCTGCGCCGCAGGCACTGGGTGCCGGTTACGGTGGTCACACCATGAGCGATCCTCAGACCTCCGAGGTCCCCACTCTCCTCGTCAAGATTTTCGGCAAGGACAGGCCGGGCATCACGGCCGGCCTCTTCGACACTCTTGCCGCGTACATGGTCGACGTGGTCGACATCGAGCAGGTCGTCACGCGAGGCCGCCTGGTGCTGTGCGCGCTCGTGACCCAGCCCCCGGCGGGGCTGGAGGGCGACCTCAGGGCGACCGTGCACAGCTGGGCCGAGTCGATGAAGATGCAGGCGGAGATCATCTCGGGCCGCGGCGACAACCGCCCGCGCGGTCTGGGCCGTTCCCTGGTCACCGTCCTCGGTCACCCCCTGACCGCCGAGTCGACCGCCGCCATCGCCGCCCGGATCGCCAAGACCGGCGGCAACATCGACCGTATCTTCCGGCTCGCCAAGTACCCGGTGACGGCCGTCGAGTTCGCCGTGTCCGGTGTGGAGACCGCGCCGCTGCGCACCGCCCTGGCCTCCGACGCGGCCGAGCTGGGGGTGGACGTGGCGGTCGTCTCGGCGGGCCTGCACCGGCGCGCCCAGCGCCTGGTCGTCATGGACGTGGACTCGACGCTCATCCAGGACGAGGTGATCGAGCTCTTCGCGGCGCACGCCGGCTGCGAGGACAAGGTCGCCGAGGTGACGGCGGCCGCGATGCGCGGCGAGCTGGACTTCGAGCAGTCGCTGCACGCGCGCGTGGCACTGCTGAAGGGGCTGGACGAGTCGGTCGTGCAGAAGGTGCGCGCCGAGGTGCGGCTGACGCCGGGCGCGCGGACCCTGATCCGCACGCTGAAGCGGCTCGGCTACCAAGTCGGTGTCGTCTCGGGCGGTTTCACCCAGGTCACCGACGATCTCAAGGAGCGGCTGGGGCTGGACTTCGCCCAGGCCAACACGCTGGAGATCGTCGACGGAAAGCTGACCGGCCGGGTGACCGGCGAGATCGTGGACCGGCCGGGCAAGGCGCGGCTGCTGCGCCGGTTCGCCGCCGAGGCGGGCGTGCCGCTGTCACAGACGGTGGCCATCGGTGACGGCGCCAACGACCTGGACATGCTGAACGCGGCCGGGCTCGGGGTCGCCTTCAACGCCAAGCCGGTGGTCCGCCAGGCCGCGCACACCGCGGTGAACTTTCCCTTCCTGGACACGGTCCTCTACCTGCTGGGGGTCACCCGCGAAGAGGTCGAGGCGGCGGACACCCACGACGAGAGCTGAGGCGCCGGGAGCGCTGGAGCGGCCGACGCGGACAGGAGGGCCCGGCACCGGGAGACGGTGCCGGGCCCTCGTCGTCCCGCTGTCAGGTGGTGACGGCCCCGCGGCCGTGCGCCGGTCTCACTCGGAGGGCGCCCAGTAGTCCACGAGCGTGGCCGCGCCGGGCTCCAGGGTCTTCCAGGAGCCGTCGTAGGTGACGACGGCGAAGGCGGCGGCGGGAAAGCCCCGGCGGTTCATCCGCTCGCGGGCGTCGCCCTCGGCGCTGCCGGTGAGGATCTCGGCGACGCCGTGGACGCCCGGGTTGTGGCCGATGAGGATCACGTTCTGTGCGTCGTCGGGCACCTCGTTGAGCACGGCGATCAGCTCGCCCGGCGAGGCCTCGTAGACCCGCTCCTCGTAGACGGTTTTCGGCCGGTGCGCGAGCTCGTGGACGGCGAGCTTCCAGGTCTCCCGGGTGCGTACGGAGGTGGAGCACAGGGCCAGGTCGAAGGCGATGCCGCTGTCCGCCAGCTTGCGTCCGGCGACGGCCGCGTCCATACGGCCCCGGTCAGCGAGCGGTCGCTCGTGGTCGGTCACCTGTGGCCAGTCGGCTTTCGCATGGCGGAAGAAGACGATCCTGCGGGGTTCTGCGACGCTCATGACACCCAGCTTCGCATGAAACAGGCCAATGGGCGCAGGGAGTTGACATGCGGATTCGCCCTGCCCGGGGCAGAAGGGCCCTAGCGGCCGAGGACCTGGCGGACGCGCTCGAAGAGATGGGCGACCGCGGGGTCGCCGGTGGCAGCGTGGGCGTCCGCCGGGTTCAGTATCAGCAGCAGCAGGGCGGCGAAGGCGAGCGCCGGGAGGGCGAGGGCCCACCAGGGGAGCCGGATGTCGACGCCGCCCGGGGTCGCCGGGCGGGGCCGAGTGTGCGTTGGGGCCGACATGATCGCCTCCGCTGGTCTCCGTCACCGCGACCGCCCCTCGCGGCCACACCTCGAAGTTACGGAATCCGCGGCCGTCAACCCATCCGGTGATCCACCCACTTGACCCTGACCCTTACCCCCTAGGGGATGGGGGGCCAGCCCCACCATGGGCCGCCCCGGCCGTGGTCAGGGGGACGCGAGGGTCGCGATGACGGCGATGACGACGAAGATGGCGAGGAACGAGCCGAAGACGATCAACATCTTCTTCTGACCGTTCTGGGGGTTCGGATCGAGCACTGGCATGGGGCCAGTCTGGCACCCCGCGAGCGGCGCGGACCGGGTGGGGTGCCCCGGGTGCCCCGGACGGGCGAGCGGCGCGCCCGCGGGGCGGGGGCGGTGTCAGGCGGCCCGGGCCGCCTCGTCCTCCACCGTGCGGTTGCGGCCCGCCAGGACGCCCACCGCCATCTGCGGGATCATCAGCCCGACCATGAGGGCGATCGGCACGCCCCAGCCGCCGCTGTGCTGGTAGAGCACGCCGACCAGCAGCGGGCCGGGGATGGAGATCAGGTAGCCGGTGCTCTGCGCGAAGGCGGAGAGCTGGGCGACGCCCGCGCCGGTCCTGGCCCGCATCCCGACCATGGTGAGGGCGAGGGGGAAGGCACAGTTGGAGACGCCGAGCAGCACGGCCCAGGCCCAGGCGCCGGCGGCGGGGGCGAGGTACAGGCCGGCGTATCCGGCGAGGCCGCAGAGGCCGAGCGCGATCACGATCGGGCCCTGGTGCGGCAGCCGGGTGGCCACGCGCGGGATGACGAAGGCCAGCGGTACGCCCATCACCATGGTGACGGCCAGCAGCAGCCCGGCCGTGCCCGCGGAGACCCCGGCGTCCCGGAAGATCTGCGCCATCCAGCCCATGGTGATGTAGGCGGCGGTGGCCTGGAGCCCGAAGAACACGGCGAGCGCCCAGGCGGTGCGGCTGCGGGTGATGCGCAGGGCGGGGGCGGGCGGCTGCCGGTCCGCGGGCGCGGGTGCCCCGGCCGCCGGGTCCGGCGTGCCCCGGTCCCGCACCAGCGGCACCCACGGCAGCACCGCGACGGCCGCGAGGGCGGCCCACACGGCGAGCCCGGGCCGCCAGCCGCCGCCCAGCGCGTCGGTCAGCGGCACGGTCACCGCGGCGGCGACCGAGGTGCCGGCGGCGAGGGCCATCGAGTACAGGCCGGTCATGGAGCCGACCCGGTCGGGGAACCAGCGCTTGACGATGACCGGCGTCAGCACGTTGCTGACCGCGATGCCCATGAGCGCGAGCGCGCTGGCGGCCAGGAACCCGGCCGTGCCGCCGATGTACGGCCGTATCAGCAGGCCCGCGGTGATGGCGGCCATGCCGGCGCAGACCACCGCCGCAGGCCCGAAGCGGCGGGCCAGGCGGGGTGCCATGACCCCGAAGACGGCGAAGCAGAGCGGGGGCACGGAGGTGAGCAGGCCGGCCACGCCGCCGCTCATGCCGAGTCCGTCGCGGACCTCTTCCAGGAGCGCGCCGAGGCTGGTGATGGCGGGGCGGAGGTTGACCGCGGCCAGCAGGATGCCGGCGACGACCAGCCGTGTCGTCCACGCGCGCGTGGGGGTCGCGGGGCCGTCCTCGTGCGCCGTAGCGCGCGGGGTGGCCGATGTCCTGGTCCGAGCTTCTTCGCCTGCCATGTGGCCCATCATAGAATCATGGGATGATTGGTTGTCCATCCTGGGACAGGCCCAGCCGCTCCCGCCCGGCCCCCGCGTGCGAAGGTGTGTCATGCCTCTGAGCCACCAGCGCCGGTCGGCGCTCTCCGAGCAGGTCATCGCCGAGCTGCGGAACCAGATCACCTCGGGCGAGTGGCCGGTGGGCTCGCGCATCCCCACCGAGCCGGAGCTGGTCGAGCAGCTGGGAGTGGCCCGCAACACCGTCCGGGAGGCCGTCCGCGCGCTGGCGCACAACGGTCTGCTGGACATCCGGCAGGGCTCGGGGACGTACGTCGCGGCCACCAGCGAGCTGGCCGGCGTGATGCACCGCAGGTTCGCCGAGGCCGACCCCCGGCACATCGCCGAGCTGCGTTCCACGCTGGAGTCGTCGGCGGCCCGGCTGGCGGCGGCCCGGCGCACCGAGAAGGACCTCAGACAGCTCGACGCGCTCATGGAGCGCCGCGAGCGGGCCTGGGAGTCGGGCGACACGGAGGTCTTCGTGGCGGCGGACGCGACCCTCCACCTGGCCGTGGTGGCCGCCTCGCACAACGAGGTGATGACACAGATGTACGCCGACCTCGGCGAGGTGCTGCGGGACTGGCTGCGCGCGGACGTCGGCGCCGAGCTGACGCCGGAGGCGTACATGGACCACGCCCGGCTGGTGGAGGCGATCCGCTCGGGGGACGCGGACGCGGCGGCCAAGGAGGCGGCGAGCTACCCGTTCCTGTGCCGGCCGGACCGGTTCAGTCCGCCTTCCGGTGGCTGATCCACACCGCGCGGACGTCCTTCCAGCAGCGCCCGGTGAGCCGTACGGTCATCGCGGGCCCGGTGTCGGCCGGGGGGCCGTCGGTGTCGATGTCCCACCACTGGTCGCACTCGATGTGCAGCTGCACCCGGTCGGTGTCCACGTAGGGGTTGTGGCAGTAGGCGACCACGTGGGAGCCGCGGACGGCGGTCCGGCACTCGGCGCCGAACAGCTGCGGGGCCGGCCGGTGACCGCCGCCCACGCGCGCGTGGGACATCGCGTCGTACGGCAGGCACAGGACGAGGGCCAGGGCCAGGGTCAGCGGGGCCAGGCTGCGGGACAGGCACACAAGGGGACCTCCTCGGCCGGGCTGGGGAGGGATGTCGCGCGGTGCACGCGGATGGCGACGCGTGGTCCGGCGTGCGGCGACGCGCGGTCCCACGTGTTCTCCAGAGTGCGCCGCCCGGGCGGCGACGGCCCGGCCGGTGGGCCGAACGGGTGAGGCCCGCCCCTCGGTGAAGGGACGGGCCTCGTGGCCGTGCGGAAGCTCAGGCGCCGATGGCGTGCAGACCGCCGTCGACGTGGATGATCTCGCCGGTGGTCTTCGGGAACCAGTCGCTCAGCAGGGCGACGATGCCCTTGCCGGCCGGCTCCGGGTCCTTGAGGTCCCACTCCAGCGGGGAGCGGTGGTCCCAGACGGCGGCCAGGTCGCTGAAGCCCGGGATGGACTTGGCGGCCATGGAGGCGAGCGGGCCGGCGGAGATGAGGTTGCAGCGGATGTTCTGCTTGCCGAGGTCGCGGGCGACGTAGCGGCTGGTCGCCTCCAGGGCGGCCTTGGCCGGGCCCATCCAGTCGTACTGCGGCCACGCGTACTGGGCGTCGAAGGTGAGGCCGACGACCGAGCCGCCGTTCTGCATCAGCGGCAGGCAGGCCATGGTCAGCGACTTCAGCGAGTACGCCGAGACGTGCATGGCGGTGGCGACGGACTCGAACGGCGTGTTGAGGAAGTTGCCGCCGAGCGCGTCCTGCGGGGCGAAGCCGATGGAGTGGACGACGCCGTCGAGGCCGCCGAGCTCCTCGCCGACGAGGTCGGCGAGGCGGCCGAGGTGCTCGTCGTTGGTGACGTCGAGCTCGATGACCTTGGTGGGCCTGGGCAGCTTCTTGGCGATGCGCTCGGTCAGCGTGGGCCGCGGGAACGCGGTGAGGATGATCTCTGCGCCCTGCTCCTGGGCCAGCTTGGCCGCGTGGAAGGCGATGGAGGACTCCATCAGCACACCCGTGATCAGGATGCGCTTGCCCTCGAGGATTCCACTCATGGTGATCAGTGACCCATTCCCAGTCCGCCGTCAACGGGGATGACGGCTCCAGTGATGTACGAGGCGTCGTCCGAGGCGAGGAACCGCACCGTCGCGGCGACCTCCTCGGGCTGCGCGTACCGGCCGAGCGGCACCTGCGCGACGATGCCGGCGCGCTGCTCGTCGGTGAGCACCTTCGTCATGTCGGTGTCGACGAAGCCGGGCGCGACGACGTTGAAGGTGATGTTGCGCGAGCCCAGCTCACGGGCGAGGGAGCGCGCGAAGCCGACCAGGGCGGCCTTGGAGGCCGCGTAGTTGGCCTGGCCGGGGCCGCCGTAGAGGCCGACGACCGAGGAGATGAGGACGACGCGGCCCTTCTTGGCGCGCAGCATGCCGCGGTTGGCGCGCTTGACCACGCGGAAGGTGCCGGTGAGGTTGGTGTCGACGACCGAGGTGAAGTCCTCCTCGGACATGCGCATCAGGAGCGTGTCCTTGGTGATGCCGGCGTTGGCGATCAGGACCTCGACCGGACCGTGCGCGTCCTCGATCTCCTTGTAGGCCTGCTCCACCTGCTCGGTGTCGGTGATGTCGCACTTGACGGCGAGGAAGCCGGCCGGCGGCTCACCGGAGCGGTACGTGATGGCCACCTTGTCGCCGGCGTCGGCGAAAGCACGGGCGATGGCGAGGCCGATGCCCCGGTTGCCTCCAGTGACGAGAACCGAGCGGCTCAACGGATCACCCTTTCGTTCGGTCTGACCACCCGCCCGAACAGCTGACACGGCAGGTGGCTTCACCGAAAACCTATCGGTCCGGTCATCACCACGGGCAAGCGGGCACCGACAGTGGCGCGGGGGCGGTGCTGTCGGGTTTCTACAGTCGGCAGCCGGGTCAGCCCACCATCCCGGGAGCGTGGCCGGGCAGCCCCTCCTTGCGTGCCGCGTCGAGCATCCGGCGGTCGTACGTCACGAACGCCACCAGCTCGCCTTCCACCGAGAGGGCGCTCGCCACGTGGAGAGCGTCCAGTGCGCGCAGCCCAGGATCGACGCGGGTGGCGAGGTCGCGGACCTCACGGCCGAGCAGGATCTCCGTCACCCGCTCGTCGAGATCCGCCAGCGCCCGCGGAAAACTGCCGGCCCGGTCCAGATGCCGCACGGTCTCCACGAAGCCGACCGTGCAGGTGGCCAACGGCGCCTGCGGAAAGCCGGCGAGGAACGACGCGAGCGCGGCGGCGTTGGCCCTCCCGGTCAGCAAGGTGATCAACGCGGAGGAGTCCATGTAGATCACCGGTAGTACTCGTCGCGCTCGGCGAGCAGGGACTCCAGCGGATCAGGGGCGTCGTCCGGGATGTCGTACCGGGGGAAGCCGGCGAGGTCGGCCGCCGTCGCCGTCTTGAGTCTGATCCTTCCCTGGGCCACGAGGTGCGCGTACCGCTCCATGGGCCCACCGCTCGGGACCAGTATCGCGATGACGTTGCCGTGCCGGGTGACCTCCAGGGTCTCGCCCCGTTCCACACGCGCGAACACGGCGCTGGGGTTGTGGGAGAACTCCCGAATGGAGATGGCGCTCATGACGACCCCCTCGATTGTGCCTACATAGCATCAACTGTAACCACAAAAGAGAGGCGGGCGTCACTCGGCGGCCCGGACGGCGAGGCGGGGCCGGTTCACGCCCGGAAACCCAGACTCTCCTCGCCGGGTGCCGGAATGCGGCAGCGCACCTGCTTGCCGACCGGCGTGCCCGTGACTCGCCACCCCGGCGCGAACAGGTCGATCAGCGGCAGCCCGCGCCCCGACTCCGCGGTGGGGTCGTCCAGCCGTACGGCGCCCCTCGCGGGCAGCGCCTGCCGGTACGGGTCGTGCAGCCTGACCCGGACGCCGCGCTCCGTGCCGTCGCCGCAGCCCGACGGCGGCTCGATCTCGACCTCGGCGACCAGCGGCACGAAGTCGCCACAGGCGCGGACCGCGTTCCCGCACAGCTCGGACATCACCAACTGCGCGGCGTGGCTGAGGCCTTCGTCGACCCCGGCGCCGGCCAGCGTCTTGCCGATGAGGGCGCGTACGGCGCGGAGGTGGCCGGGGGTGGCGGAGAGGTGGAGGACGAAGCCGGTGGGGGTGGAGGTGTGGTACCAGCCGAGGGAGTGGGGCATGGGGGCTCCTTCGTTCGGGGGGCGAACTCACCTCGCCCTGCGACGCCTTGAGGTTGGCCTCACACCCACATCAATCGCAACCTTTCTACCCTAACGAGTGATGGTTTCTTTTCGGCGTCAGCTGCGATGCACATGGGTGGCAACATGTCGGCATGCCTAACACCCCTCTCACGCCTACTGTCAGGCGCCGCCGCCTCGGAGGAGCGCTGCGCAAGCTCCGCACCGAGGCAGGTCTGAGCCTGGACCGCGCCGCCTCAGCGATGATGTGGCAGGGCCCCAAGATGTCGAAGATCGAGAACGCCGTTCAGGCGATCCGCCCCGCCGATCTGGACAAGTTGCTCACCGTCTACGGCGTGCAGGACATCGACGTTCGCAACGCGTTGGAGCAGCTGAGAGGTGACGCGGCGAAGAGGGGTTGGTGGCAGGCCTACGCACAGGTCGTCAGCCCTCTGTACGCGGACTACATCTCACTGGAGACGGACGCCGAGATCGTGTGCTCCTGGTCGCCGCTCCTGATTCCAGGGCTGCTGCAGAGCGCCGCCTACGCGCGCGAGACCATCGCGGGCATCACCACCACCCGCAGCGCGGACGAGGTGACCGCGCTCGCGGAGGTGCGCATGGCCCGCCAATCCGTGCTCAGCCGGCCCGGCTCCCCTCTCGAGTTCTGGGCGATCATCCATGAAGCGGCCCTGCATCTGAGGTTCGCGCGTCGGCCCGAGACCATGCGCGAGCAGCTCAGAAGGCTGCGCGAGACCACCGAACTCCCCAATGTCACCGTGCAGTTGATGCCGCTCGACGCAACTCCGCGCCCAGGCCTTGAAGGTGGCTTCTCCCTCACCAAGTTCCGGACGCCGCTGCCGAGCGTCGTCCTCTTGGAAAACCCCGGAGGGGGCACGTACGTTGAAGGCGAAGACGCGGTCCCCTTCGAGCGAGCGTACGAGCGCATTCGCGCTGCCGCCCTGTCCGTGGAGGACTCTCGCGTTCGCATCGCCGAGCTGGAAGAGGACTTCCGGAAGTGACTGACCGCAAAGCCGAGTTGTACGACCAGGACCTCACCGGCGCCGCCTGGCGCAAAGCGACCGCCAGCGGTGCCGAGAACGACTGCGTCGAAGTCGCCGAACTGCCCCACGGTGCACGAGCCATACGCGACTCCAAGAACCCGGACCGGGACCCCCTGCGGTTCACCGCGTCGGAGTGGGCCGCGTTCCGGACGGGTGTGATCGCGGGCGAACTCTGACTCCGCGGCACACACGCAGCGGTGACGGGCCGGAGGTTCCTCGCGAACCTCCGGCCCGTCGTCTGCGCCTCACCTCACCGGCCGCGGCCGTAAGCCGTGAACCGGGCTCCGTGGTTCACTCACCCCGACCGCGCCATGACCGAAGGAGAGGCCGCCCATGGCCCATGAGATCGATCAATCGTTCCTCGCGCTGCCCCTGCGAGCCCTCGCCGACGCCGCGCTGGCACGCGCGCGTGCGCTCGGGGCCCAGCACGCGGACTTCCGGTTCGAGCGGGTGCGCAGTGCGTCCTGGCGGCTCAGGGACGCCAAGCCCGCCGGGTCGTCGGACACCACCGACCTCGGGTACGCGGTCCGGGTCGTGCACGGCGGTACCTGGGGGTTCGCCTCGGGGGTGGACCTGTCCCTCGACGCGGCCGCCAAGGTCGCCTCCCAGGCCGTGGCCATGGCGAAGCTCTCGGCCCAGGTGATCAAGGCCGCGGGGTCGGACGAGCGAGTCGAGCTGGCCGACGAGCCGGTGCACGCGGACAAGACGTGGATCTCGTCGTACGAGATCGACCCGTTCTCGGTGCCGGACGAGGAGAAGGCCGGGCTGCTCGCCGAGTGGAGCGGGCGGTTGCTGGCCGCGAACGGGGTCGACCATGTCGACGCCTCGCTGCTCACCGTGCACGAGAACAAGTTCTACGCCGATACGGCGGGGACGGTGACGACGCAGCAGCGCGTGCGGCTGCACCCGCAGCTCACGGCCGTATCGGTCGACGAGTCGAGCGGTGAGTTCGACTCGATGCGGACCGTCGCGCCGCCGGTCGGCCGCGGCTGGGAGTACCTGACCGGCACCGGCTGGGACTGGGAGGGCGAGCTGGAGCAGATGCCCGAGCTGCTCGCGGAGAAGATGCGGGCGCCGAGCGTCGAGGCCGGACTCTACGACCTCGTCGTGGACCCGTCCAACCTGTGGCTGACCATCCACGAGTCCATCGGCCACGCCACCGAGCTGGACCGTGCGCTCGGCTACGAGGCCGCCTACGCCGGGACCTCCTTCGCCACCTTCGACCAGCTCGGCAAGTTGAAGTACGGCTCCGAGCTGATGAACGTCACCGGTGACCGCACCGCCGAGCACGGTCTGGCGACCATCGGCTACGACGACGAGGGCGTCGCGGGCCAGTCCTGGGACCTGGTCAGGGACGGCACGCTGGTCGGCTACCAGCTGGACCGCAGGATCGCGAGGCTGACCGGGTTCGAGCGCTCCAACGGGTGCGCGTACGCCGACTCCCCCGGGCACGTGCCCGTGCAGCGCATGGCCAACGTGTCGCTGCGGCCGGACCCGGCGGGGCTGGCCACGGAGGACCTGATCGGCGGGGTGGACCGCGGGATCTACGTGGTCGGCGACCGGTCCTGGTCGATCGACATGCAGCGGTACAACTTCCAGTTCACCGGTCAGCGGTTCTTCCGGATCGAGAACGGGCGGATCACCGGGCAGCTGCGCGATGTCGCCTACCAGGCGACGACCACCGACTTCTGGGGCTCCATGGCGGCCGTCGGCGGCCCGCAGACCTACGTCCTCGGCGGCGCCTTCAACTGCGGCAAGGCCCAGCCCGGACAGGTCGCCGCCGTGTCCCACGGCTGCCCCTCGGCCCTCTTCAGGGGCGTCAACATCCTCAACACCACGCAGGAGGCCGGTCGATGAGCGCCCGTAACAGCAAGCCGCACGAGATCGTCGAGCGCGCTCTCGAACTGTCCCGGGCCGACGGCTGCGTGGTCATCGCCGACGAGCACTCCACCGCCAACCTGCGCTGGGCGGGCAACGCGCTCACCACGAACGGCGTCACGCGCGGGCGTTCGCTGACCGTGGTCGCCACCGTCGACGGCAGGGAGGGCACGGCCTCGGGGGTCGTCTCGCGGTCGGCCGTGACCGCCGACGAGCTGGAGCCGCTGGTGCGGGCCGCCGAGGCCGCCGCGCGCGGTGCCGCCCCCGCCGAGGACGCGCAGCCGCTGGTGACGGACGTACCGGAGGCGCCGGACTTCACGGACGGGCCCGTCGAGACCTCCTCCGCCGTGTTCGCCGACTTCGCGCCGGCGCTCGGCGAGGCCTTCGCACGCGCGCGTGCGGGCGGTCGCGAGCTGTACGGCTTCGCCAACCACGAGCTGGTGTCGACCTACCTGGGCACCTCGACCGGGCTGCGGCTGCGCCACGACCAGCCCACCGGCACGCTGGAGCTGAACGCCAAGTCCCCGGACCGCACCCGGTCGGCGTGGGCGGGGCGGTCCACCCGGGACTTCAAGGACGTCGACCCGGGCGCGCTCGACGCCGAGCTCGCCGTACGGCTCGGCTGGGCGCGGCGGCGGGTCGAGCTGCCGGCCGGCCGGTACGAGACGCTGCTGCCGCCGACCGCCGTGGCCGACCTGCTGATCTACCAGCTGTGGTCGGCGTCGGGGCGGGACGCGGCCGAGGGGCGGACGGTGTTCTCCAGGCCGGGCGGCGGTACCCGGGTCGGTGAGCGGCTGACCGGCCTGCCGCTGACCCTGCGCAGCGACCCGAACGAGCCGGGCCTGGAGTCGGCGCCCTTCGTCCTCGCGCACTCCTCGGGCGGCGACCAGTCCGTCTTCGACAACGGGCTGCCGGTGGCCGCCACCGAGTGGGTCGCGAACGGCCGTCTGAAGAACCTGACGACCACCCGGCACAGCGCCGGGCTCACCGGGCTGCCGGTCGCCCCGTCGGGCGGCAACCTGATCCTGGACGGTGGCGAGGACCGCTCGCTGGACGAGATGGTCGCGGCCACCGAGCGCGGGCTGCTGCTGACCTGCCTCTGGTACATCCGCGAGGTGGACCCGGCGACGCTGCTGCTCACGGGGCTCACCCGGGACGGCGTCTACCTGGTGGAGAACGGGCAGGTCACCGGGCAGGTGAACAATTTCCGGTTCAACGAGTCGCCGGTGGACCTGCTGGGGCGGGCGACGGAGGCGGGGCGCACGGAAAAGACGCTGCCGCGGGAGTGGAGCGACTGGTTCACTAGGGCTGCGATGCCCGCGCTGCGGGTGCCCGACTTCAATATGAGCTCTGTCAGTCAGGGCGTATAACCTCGTAGCCGGTGGCCGCACGGCCGCCCGAAGATCATCCAAGGAGATACGAGAACCGTGACGGACATCGTCGACGAGCTGAAGTGGCGGGGGCTGTTCTCCCTGTCCACTGACGAGGACGCTTTGCGCAAGGCGCTCGCGGACGGTCCCGTCACGTTCTATTGCGGTTTCGACCCGACCGCGCCGTCCCTGCACGTCGGGCACCTGGTGCAGGTGCTCACCGTGCGCCGGCTCCAGCAGGCCGGGCACCGGCCGCTGGCGCTGGTGGGCGGTGCGACGGGCCTGATCGGCGACCCGCGTCCGACCGCCGAGCGCACGCTCAACGACCCCGAGACGGTCGCCGGGTGGGTCGGCAGGCTCCGCGCCCAGATCGAGCCGTTCCTGTCCTTCGAGGGCGAGAACGCGGCCGTCATGGTCAACAACCTCGACTGGACCGAGGGCCTGTCCGCGATCGAGTTCCTGCGGGACATCGGCAAGCACTTCCGCGTCAACAAGATGCTGACCAAGGACTCCGTGGCCCGCCGGCTGGAGTCCGACCAGGGCATCAGCTACACGGAGTTCAGCTACCAGCTCCTCCAGGGCATGGACTTCCTCCAGCTCTTCCGGAGGTACGGCTGCACGCTCCAGCAGGGCGGCAGCGACCAGTGGGGCAACCTCACGGCCGGCCTGGACCTGATCCACCGCCTGGAGCCGGGCGCCGAGGTGCACGCGCTGGCGACGCCGCTGATGACCAAGGCGGACGGCACCAAGTTCGGCAAGACCGAGGGCGGTGCGATCTGGCTCGACGCCGAGATGACGACGCCGTACGCGTTCTACCAGTTCTGGCTGAACGTGGACGACCGGGACATCTCGACGTACCTGCGGATCCTGTCCTTCAGGTCCCGCGAGGAGCTGGAGGAGCTGGAGCGGCAGACACAGGAGCGGCCGCAGGCGCGGGCCGCGCAGCGGGCGCTGGCCGAGGAGCTGACGACGCTGGTGCACGGGGCCGGCCAGACGGCCGCGGTGATCGGCGCGTCGAAGGCGCTGTTCGGCCAGGGTGAGCTGGCGGAGCTGGACGAGCGGACGCTGGCCGCGGCGCTCTCCGAGGTGCCGCATGTGCGGGTGGCCGAGCTGGGGCCGGTGGTCGACCTGTTCGCCGAGGTCGGGCTGGTGGCCAGCAAGTCCGCGGCGCGGCGGACGGTGAAGGAGGGCGGGGCCTACGTGAACAACGTGAAGGTGACCGCCGAGGACGCCGTGCCCTCCGGGGACGAGCTGCTGCACGGGCGGTGGCTGGTGCTGCGCAGGGGCAAGAAGAACCTGGCGGCCGTGGAGGTCGTGGGTTCGTGAGCGCGCGGGGGGTGCGGGTGCCGGTACGGACCCCGCGCCCCCCGCGGGCGCCGCGGCTCAGGCGCGGCGCTTGTGCTTGCCCACGGTCGACACGTACGCCATGTCGCCCAGGGCCACGATGATGATCGCGGCGACCAGCTGGAACAGATGGCGGGTCCAGTCGATGCCCGGTGTCGCGGCCACGCCCAGCGCGCGGGCGAGCGCGTTGCCCGCGACGGCGCCCAGGATGCCGTAGATCGTCGTCAGCCAGAGCGGGCTGTGCTGCTTGCCCGGGATGATCGCCTTGGCGATCAGGCCCAGTACGAATCCCACGATGATCGCCCACAACCAGCCCATGGCTGCCTCCTCGTACGGCTCGACGTGAGCATTACGCCCAGTGTCGGTCCGTACGCCGTACGGCGCATGTCGGTACGGCCCTACTCGGTACGGCGCAGGCCGTTCGCACGGGCGGCGGGGCGCCCCGGTCTCGATGGCGGCGCGGGCGCGGCGTAACGTGGAGGTCGTCCCAGCCTGGTTCCCCGTACGGGTGCGGACAGGGTACGGGCCGGGGAGAGTCCGATGCGGGCGGATGGTGGAATGTGATGCGGAAACAGCGTGGCGGGGGAAACGTCCAGGTGTTCCGGATCAGCGGAGCCCGTACCGGTCTGACCGAGGACGTCCGCGGCAGGCAGCGGCGGTACGTCATCTCGATGTCGGTCCGTACCGTCTCGGTGATCCTCGCGGCGACGTTGTGGAACGTCGAACGGTATGTCGCCGTCGTGGCGCTGGTGCTCGGGGCGCTGCTGCCCTATGTCGCGGTCGTCATCGCCAACGCGGGCCGGGAACGGCCGCCGTCGCTGCCGTCGACGTTCGGGGTCGCGCCGACCAGGCCGATGATCGCGCCGCCGCGGGCTCAGGAGCCGCACATGGAACCGGGGCACGAAGCGTGAAAAGTGCTCAGAGCAATCATGCTGTTCCAGTGCCGGGCCGAGGGTGACCCATGACATACTGCGTACGCGCTCCGCATCCCCCGTCGGAGCGACGGACCGACGCCGGGCAGCTCCCCCCGTGGCTGCTCGGCGTCGCCTTTTTGCGGGGCCTGACAACAGTGCGAGACGAAGCAGTGAGTGACGTTATTTGTTCCGCGAAGGACTGTCGTGCCGGTGCGGTGTGGGTGCTGGCGTGGAACAACCCGAAGATCCACACGCCGGAGCGGCGGAAGACCTGGCTCGCCTGTGACGAGCACCGGGAGCATCTCTCGCAGTTCCTGGGGGTGCGGGGCTTCCTGAAGGACGTCGTCCTGCTGACGGAGTGGGAGGAACCGGAGGACTGATCCCGGTCAGCCTCCGATCGCGGACATCGGGCGGTCCGGCTGCACGAACGAGGGGTCGTCTAGGCCCGCTCCCGCCTTCTTGCCCCACATCGCCAGCCGCCAGATGGAGGCGATCCGATCGTCGGAGCCGCCCGAGCGGAGCGCGCCGCGCAGGTCCGTCTCCTCCCTGGCGAACAGGCAGGTCCGTATCTGGCCGTCGGCCGTGAGGCGGGTGCGGTCGCAGGCCGCGCAGAACGGGCGGGTGACCGAGGCGATGACGCCGACGCGCTGCGGGCCGCCGTTCACCAGCCAGCGCTCCGCCGGGGCCGAGCCGCGGTCGTCCGCGTCCTCCGGGGTGAGGTCGAAGCGGGTGCGCAGCGAGGCGAGGATGTCCTGCGCCGTCACCATGCTGTCGCGCTTCCAGCCGTGCTGGGCGTCGAGCGGCATCTGTTCGATGAAGCGCAGCTCGTAGCCGTGGTCGAGGGCCCAGGCGAGGAGGTCGGGGGCCTCGTCCTCGTTGAGCCCCGGCATCAGGACGGTGTTGACCTTGACGGGGGTGAGGCCGGCGTCGTGGGCGGCGCCGAGGCCGTCGAGGACGTCCCGGTGGCGGTTGCGGCGGGTGAGGGTCTTGAAGACGTCCGGGCGCAGGGTGTCCAGGGAGACGTTGACCCGGTCGAGGCCGGCCGCCTTCAGGGCCGCCGCGGTGCGGCGCAGGCCGATGCCGTTGGTGGTCAGGGACATCCGGGGGCGGGGGGTGAGGGCCGCGGCCCGCTCCACGATGCCGACCAGGCCGGGGCGCAGCAGCGGCTCGCCGCCGGTGAAGCGGACCTCCTCGACGCCCAGCAGCCGGACGGCGATGTCGATCAGGCGGACGATCTCGTCGTCCGTGAGCAGGTCGGGCTTGGCCAGCCACTGCAGGCCCTCCTCGGGCATGCAGTACGTACAGCGCAGATTGCACCGGTCGGTCAGCGAGACCCGCAGGTCGGTGGCGACTCGGCCATAGGTGTCGATGAGCACGTGGGCCCCCTCCCTCGATCCGGACCAGTCTGTTTCCGTCACTTGCGAGCCTACGTGACGGCACCGACAACGTGAGGGGCCCGATGTCACGAGGGACGACGAGGCCGCGTCGTAGGATCGTACGATCCCGTCGACGCGGCCGGTCGTACGAAGCTCAGTGCGCCCCGGTGCCCGTCAGGGAACGCACCTCCAGCTCCGCGTACTTCGCGGCGTCCGGGGGCTCCTTGGAGAGCAGGGTGCCCACGACGCCGAGGAGGAACCCGACCGGGATCGAGATGATCCCCGGGTTCTCCAGCGGGAACCAGTGGAAGTCGGCGTCCGGGAACATCGAGGTCTCCTTGCCGGACACCACCGGCGAGAAGAGGACCAGGCCGACCGCGGTGACCAGGCCGCCGTAGATCGACCAGAGGGCCCCGGAGGTGGTGAACCGCTTCCAGAAGAGGCTGTACAGGATGGTCGGCAGGTTGGCGGAGGCGGCGACCGCGAAGGCGAGGGCGACCAGGCCGGCGACGTTGAGGTCGCGGGCGAGGGCGCCCAGGAGGATCGAGACCGCGCCGATGCCGACGGTGGCCCAGCGGGCGGCGCCCAGTTCCTGCTTCTCGGTGGCCTGCCCCTTCTTGATGACGTTGGCGTAGATGTCGTGGGCGAAGGAGGAGGAAGAGGCCAGGGTGAGGCCCGCGACCACCGCGAGGATCGTCGCGAAGGCCACCGCGGAGATGGTGGCCAGCAGGATCGCGCCCCAGTTGGAGTCGACGCCGCCGAGGTGCAGGGCGAGCAGCGGGGCCGCCGTGTTGCCCGCCTTGTTGGAGGCGACGATCTCGTCCGGTTTGATCAGCGCGGCCGCGCCGAAGCCGAGGGCGAGGGTCATCAGGTAGAAGGCGCCGATCAGGCCGATCGCCCAGATGACGGACTTACGGGCGGCCTTCGCGGTGGGGACGGTGTAGAAGCGGATCAGGATGTGCGGCAGACCCGCCGTACCGAGGACCAGGGCGATGCCGAGGGAGAGGAAGTCCAGCTTGCTGGTGCCGGTGGCGCCGTACTTCAGGCCGGGCTCCAGGAAGGCGGCGCCCTTGCCGCTGTTGTCGGCGGCCTTGCCGAGCAGGTCGGAGATGTTGAAGTGGAACTTGGCCAGCACCATGAAGGTCAGCAGCAGGGCGCCCGCGATCAGCAGTACGGCCTTGACCATCTGGACCCAGGTGGTGCCCTTCATGCCGCCGATGGTGACGTAGACGATCATCAGGACGCCGACCAGGGCGACGATGCCGATCTTGCCGCCGTCGCTGGTGATGCCGAGCAGCAGGGAGACGAGGACGCCGGCTCCCGCCATCTGGGCCAGCAGGTAGAAGATCGACACGACGATGGTCGAGGTGCCGGCGGCGGTGCGGACCGGGCGCTGGCGCATGCGGTAGGCGAGGACGTCGCCCATGGTGTAGCGGCCGGAGTTGCGCAGCGGCTCGGCGACCAGGAGCAGGGCGACGAGCCAGGCCACCAGGAAGCCGATGGAGTAGAGGAAGCCGTCGTAGCCGAAGAGCGCGATGGCGCCGGCGATGCCCAGGAAGGACGCGGCGGACATGTAGTCGCCGGAGACCGCGAGGCCGTTCTGGAAGCCGGTGAACTGGCGGCCGCCCGCGTAGAAGTCGGCGGCGTCCTTGGTCTGGCGGCCGGCCCAGACGGTGATCACGAGGGTCGCGGCGACGAACACCGAGAACAGCGTGATGATCAGCGCCCGGTGGTCGCTCGCCTCGCCCGCGGCGAGCAGAGCGGTGTGCTGCGCGGGGCTCATGCGCCTTCCTCCATCCGGGACTTGATGGCCTCGGCCTTGGGGTCGAGCTCGGCGGCGGCGTGCCGCGCGTACCACCAGGCGATGAGGAACGTGGTGAGGAACTGGGCGAGGCCGAGGACCAGGGCCACGTTGACGTTGCCCACGACCTTGGTGCCCATGAAGCCGTCCGCGTAGTTGGAGAGCAGGACGTACAGCAGGTACCAGGCGATGAAGGCGAAGGTCAGCGGGAAGGCGAAGGAGCGGTAGGAGCGCCGCAGTTCGGCGAACTCCGCACTCTCCTGCACCTCGCTGAACTCCTCGGCGGAGGGTTGCCGGGTCTGTGCGTTCGAGGGGGGTGGTGTCTCGGTGGCCACGGAGTCTCCTCGCGTTGCGGACGTACGGATTCTGATCTCACAGGCGTTTGGATCACAAACGTGGAGTGATGAACCGACTCCTTCACGTGATGCCGACAGGGGGCCTCGATCCTGCTGCGGCTCCCTGCTCAAGGTCACGGCGCCACGCGTGGACAGGTTCAACTCGCCCGGGTTCTTTCGGAAGTCGTCGCCACGAGTCGCCTCCGGTCATTGCTGGCCGGTGAGTGCGGGAGATAACTTCGCCCTGCACAAGACGTCATGTACCTGCCCAAGCGCTACTCGCGTCTTGGGCGGTCACTTTTTTCGGTTGCTGTTCCGGATGATGTGGAGACCCCATGGCTCATCTGCGTTCCAGACGCGGGCTGGCGCTCGCCGTACCGGTCGTCCTGTCGCTGACCGCCTCGCTCGGCCTGGTGCCGGCGGCGGCCTCCGCGGCCCAGCTGACGGCCCCGGCGGTGTCGGCGGACGGTCCGAATCTGGCCTACGTCGTCAACACCGGCACGGACCACCGCACCATCGAGTCGGTGCGGCAGGCGATCACCCGCAACGGCGGCACCGTCATTGCGACTTACGAACGGATCGGCGTCTTCGTCGTCCACTCGGCCGACCCCGGCTTCGGCGCGGCGCTGCGCGCGGTGCGCGGGGTGCAGTCGGCCGGCGCCACCCGGACGGCCCCGCTGAGCGCGGCGGGCACCACGGACGAGGGTGCCGTGCAGGTCCTGTCGGAGGCGGCGGCCGCGAAGGCCGCCGGGAGCGCGACGGCCGGGCAGGAACCGCTGGAGGCCGACCAGTGGGACCTGCGGGCGATCGGCGCCGACAAGGCCGCCGGGATCAACCCGGGGAGCAGCTCGGTCACGGTGGGCATCATCGACACCGGTGTGGACGACACCCACCCGGACATCGCCCCGAACTTCTCCGCCTCGCAGTCCGCCAACTGCGTGAGCGGCAAGGCGGACACCACGTACGGCGCCTGGCGGCCGGCCGACTCCGCGCACTACCACGGCACGCATGTCGCCGGTGAGATAGCCGCCGCCCGCAACGGCATCGGCGTGGTGGGCGTGGCGCCGGGGGTGAAGGTCTCCAGCATCACGGTGGCCCAGCCGGACTCGACGCAGCTGTTCTACCCGGAGAGCGTGGTCTGCGCCTTCGTGTTCGCCGCCGACCACGGCGTGGAGATCACCAACAACAGCTACTACGTCGACCCGTGGCTGTACAACTGCATGGACGACCCCGACCAGCGTGCCGTCGTCGACGCGGTCAACCGGGCGCAGCTGTACGCCCGGAGCAAGGGCACGCTCAACGTGGCCTCGGCGGGCAACTCGAACGACGACCTCGACTCGCACGCCCTCGTGGACGACTCCAGCCCCGACGACTCGACGGCCACGACCCGTACGGTCGACCCGCACGAGTGCTTCGACGTGCCGACGCAACTGCCCGGGGTGGTCACCGTGAGCGCGGTCGGCGTGAACAACACGAAGTCGTACTACTCCAGTTACGGCCAGGGCGTCATCGACGTGGCGGGCCCGGGCGGCGACAAGTACCAGATCCCGGACACGCCGTCGAAGAACGGCCGCATCCTGTCCACACTGCCGAACGACCAGTACGGCTTCCTCCAGGGCACCTCGATGGCGGTCCCGCACGTGGCCGCGGTGGCCGCGCTGCTGAAGTCGACGCACCCGCACGCCACTCCGGCCCGGCTCCAGGCCCTGCTCAAGGCCGAGGCGGTCAACCCGGGCTGCCCGCAGGGACCGTACGACGGGGACGGCGACGGTGTCGTGGACGCCACCTGTGTGGGCGACCGGCATGTCAACGGCTTCTACGGCTCAGGTGTCGTCGACGCGCTCCGCGCGGTCAAGTGACGCTCACCGAAGACGGCTTCCCGCACGGCACGCCCGTTCCACGAACGAACCGGAGGCTCCCACCCATGACAGCGCCCCAGCCACGCCACCGCCGAGTCCTCGCCGTCCCGCTCGGCACGGCCATGGCCTCGGCCCTCGCGTTCCTGCCCAACGTCCAGGCGTCCGCGGCCGAGACCGCCGACACGACATCCCTCAGCTACGTGGTCAACGTCCGTCCCGGGCACGGCACGTCGGAGCGCGTCCAGCGGGCGATCGGCCGGGCCGGCGGTTCGGTGGTGATCGCGTACGACGAGATCGGGGTGATCGTCGTGCACTCGTCCGACGCCGACTTCGCCAGGGTCGTCCGCAGGGTGCCCGGCGTGGACTCGGCCGGGGCGACCCGCAACGCGCCGCTGCCGGCCCAGTCGACGACCGACGTCGGCACGCCCGAGGTGCTCGACTCGGAGCAGGTGGCCCGGGCGGACGCGGAGGCCGCCGACGGGCAGGACCCGCTGGAGCCGTTGCAGTGGGACCTGCCCGCCATCAAGGCCGACAAGGCGCACGAGAAGACCCTGGGCAGCCCGAAGGTCACCGTCGCCGTCATCGACACCGGCGTGGACGACACCCACCCGGACATCGCCCCGAACTTCTCCGCCTCGCAGTCCGCCAACTGCGTGAGCGGCAAGCCGGACACCACGTACGGCGCCTGGCGGCCCACCTCGGCCGAGAGTCCGCACGGCACGCATGTGGCCGGTGAGATCGCGGGCGCGAAGAACGGGGTCGGCATCACCGGTGTCGCGCCGGGCGTGAAGGTGGCCGGCATCAAGGTCGCCACGTCCGCGGGGTACTTCTACACGGAGGCCGTGGTCTGCGGTTTCGTGTGGGCGGCCGAGCACCACATCGACGTCACCAACAACAGCTACTACACCGATCCCTGGTACTTCAACTGCACCGACGACCCGGACCAGAAGGCGCTCGTCGACGCCATCACGCGGGCCTCCCTGTTCGCGGAGAAGAAGGGCACGGTCAACGTGGCCGCGGCCGGCAACGAGAGCTACGACCTGGCCTCCGACTCGATCACCGACCCGGCCTCACCGAACGACGGCACCCCGAGCGACCGGGTGATCGACCCGCACCGGTGCTTCGACATACCGACCCAGTTGCCGGGCGTCGTCACGGTCGCGGCGACCGGCGCGAAGGGCCTGAAGTCGTCGTACTCCAACTACGGCCTCGGGGTCGTCGACATCGCCGCGCCCGGCGGCGACGCGACGGCCTACCAGAAACCGGAGCCCCCGGCGACCAGCGGTCTGATCCTGGGCCCGCTGCCGGGCGGCAAGTGGGGCTACATGGCGGGCACGTCGATGGCGACCCCGCATGTCGTCGGCGTCGCCGCGCTGATCAAGTCGACGCATCCGCACGCCTCCCCCGCCGTGGTGAAGGCCCTGCTCTACGCCGAGGCGACCGCCACACCGTGCACCGACCCGTACGACATCAACGGTGACGGCAAGGTCGACGCGGTGTGCGAGGGCTCCAGGAACCACAACGGCTTCTACGGCTGGGGCACGGCCGACGCGCTGGCGGCCGTGACCAGGTAGGACCGGGCAGCACATCCATATTGATTCAATCAATCATGCATAGTTGAGTCATGGACTCGATCAATGCTGCATGGGGTGCGCTCGGCGGCGACCCCGCCCTGCTCGGGCGGGTGTCGACCGTCGTCCGCCCGGGGCCGCTCGACGCGCGGCTTCCCGTGCCCGCGCTGGCCCGCGCCTGCGTCGGCGCGTGCGCGCTGGCCGCCGCCGAGCTGGGCGCGCGGCGCACCGGGGCCGCGCGGGTGCCCGGGGTGCTGGTGGACGACGGGGCGGTGGCGGCGGCGTTCACCAGCGAGCGGCAGCTGCTGGTCGAAGGGCGGGCGCCGGTGCCGTTCGCCCCGCTGTCCCGGTTCTGGCGGACGGCCGACGGCTGGGTGCGCACCCACGCCAACTACCCGCACCACAGGGCCCGGCTGCTGACCGCGCTGGGGCTGGCGGAGGGCGCCTCGGCCGAGGAGGCCGCGGCCCGGATCGCCGGGCGCTCCGCACAGGAGGTGGAGGACACCGTCCACGGCGCGGGCGGCCTCGCGGTGGCGCTGCGCTCGCCGGCCCGGTGGGCCGAGCACGAGCAGGCCGCCGAGGTGGCCGCGCGCCCCCTGGTCGAGCGGGGCCGGCTGGAGGGGACGCACGCGCGCGTGCTCGCACCGCTCGACGCAGGCACCGCCCCGCTGCTGCCGGCCGCCGGGCTGCGCGTCCTGGATCTGACCCGGGTGCTGGCCGGTCCGGTCGCCACCCGCACGCTGGGGCTGCTGGGCGCGGACGTGCTGCGCCTGGACGCGCCGTGGCTGCCCGAACTCGCCGACCAGCAAGCCGACACGGGCTTCGGGAAGCGCTCGGCGACCCTCGACCTGACGACGGACCGGGCGGCCTTCGAGGAGCTGCTGGCGTCGGCGGACGTCGTGGTCACCGGCTACCGGCCGGGCGCCCTGGACCGGTTCGGCCTCTCCCCCGAGGCACTGGCCGAACGGCGGCCCGGACTGGTCGTGGCCCAGGTCTCGGCGTGGGGCGGGTACGGGCCGTGGGGCGGCCGGCGCGGCTTCGACAGCCTGGTGCAGGTCGCCACCGGCATCGCGGTGACCGAGGGCACGGCGGACCGGCCGGGCGCGCTGCCCGCGCAGGCGCTGGACCACGGCACCGGCTATCTGCTCGCGGCCGGTGTGCTGCGGGCGCTCACCGAGCGGTCGTACGACGGACACGGCCGGTTCGTGCGGCTGGCACTGGCGCGCACCGCGCGGTGGCTGACGGCCGAGGTGGAGCCGGGTCCGGAGGCCGGGGAGCCGTACCCGGGCCCGGACGCCTGGCTCGCGGAGACGGACAGCGCGCTGGGGCGGCTGCGGTACGCGCGGCCCCCGCTGTCGTTCGCGGGCGGCCCGTCGGACTGGGCGCGGCCACCGGTGCCCTGGGGTTCGGCCCCGGCACGCTGGCCGGAGAAGTAGGCCGCCGTCCCGGCGCCGGTGGCCGGGGGTGCTGACGGCGTTGCCGCTGCCGGTCAGGCGAGGCGGACCTGGGCGGCGGGCGGCGGGCGGGACGGTGGCTCAGCCGTTGGTGACGAGGACCTTCAGGGCGGTGCGTTCGTCCATCGCCTTGTAGCCGTCGGGCACGCCTTCGATGCCGACGGTCAGGTCGAAGACCGGCGAGGGGTCGATCGTGCCGTCGAGGACGTCGGGCAGCAGGTCGGGGATGTAGGCGCGGACCGGGGCGACCCCGCCGCGCAGGGCGATGTTCCGGTCGAACATGACACCGAGGTCCAGTCCGGTGCCGCTGCCGTGGGGCACGCCGACGAAGCCGATCGCGCCGCCGTCCCGGGCGATGTTCACGGCCGTCCGCATGGACTGTTCGGTGCCGACGGCCTCGACGACGGCGTGCGCGCCCTGGCCCCGGGTGAGTTCGCGGACCGCCTCCACGGCCGCGTCGCCGCGCTCGGCGACGACGTCGGTGGCGCCGAAGCGGCGCGCGATGTCGGTGCGGACCTCGTGCCGGCCGAGCGCGATGATCCGCTCGGCGCCCAGCCGCTTCGCGGCCAGCACGGCGCACAGGCCGACCGCGCCGTCCCCGACGACGGCGACCGTGGCACCGGGCCGGGCACCCGCGCCCAGGGCCGCGTGGTGGCCGGTGCCGAGCACGTCGGAGAGGGTCAGCAGGGCGGACAGCAGGCGGTCGTCGGAGGCCGCCTCCCCGGGCAGCCGGACCAGGGTGCCGTCGGCGAACGGAACGCGCACGGCCTCGCCCTGGCCGCCGTCGTAGCCCACGGCGCCCCAGAAGCCGCCGTGCTCGCAGGACGTCGTCAGGCCCTCGCGGCAGTAGTCGCAGACCCCGTCGGACCACATGAAGGGGGCGACCACGAGGTCGCCGCGCCGTACGCTGCCCACCTCGGAGCCGGTCTCCTCGACGACGCCGAGGAACTCGTGCCCGATGCGCTGGCCCGGCCGCCGGGCCGCCTCGCCCCGGTACGCCCACAGGTCGCTGCCGCAGATGCAGGCGCGCAGCACCCGGACGACGGCGTCGGTGGGCAGCTGCGCCACGGGCTCGGGGACGTCCTCCACGCGCATGTCGTACGGGGCGTGGATGGTGGTGGCGCGCATGGCGAGGGTCCTTCTCGTGCGGTGTCGTGACGGCGCTCAGGGGGTGGGCGAGCGCACTTCACGGTACGCCGCGTCCGATACGGGCCGCGCATCGAGGGTGCCCCGGACCAGCAGGAACTGCGCGGCCGCGTAGGTGAGCATGATCCAGAAGTCGGGCCGGGGCGGCTGCGGCCAGCCGGCCACGCCGGTCGCGATGAGGGTGTCGGAGAGCACGAACAGCGCACCGCCGAGCCCGGCGGCCGGGCCGAGCCGGGAGCCCGCGGCGCACGCCATGGCGGTGAGCAGGGTGCTGTAGCCGGCGACGGGGACGCGGAGTCCGGCCGGCAGGTCCGGCCACAGCAGGACGACCAGGGTGACGAGGGCCAGGGCGTAGCCGGCCGCGAGGGTGCCCGCACGCGCGCGTGGCGGTCCCTGGCGCCGGAACAGGACCAGGTAGCAGACGTGCCCGGCGGCGAAGCAGGCCATCCCGGCCATGAAGGCGGGGCCGGCGTCGGAGAGGAGCAGGAGGTCTCCGCCCCAGCCGCACAGCAGGGCGGCGACGAGGAGCCGCGGGCCGCCCGCGCGGGCGGTGTACGCGGCGAGCAGCGGCATGAGCAGCGGCTTGGCGGCCAGGTGCCCGGCGCGGGCGCCGGCGACGAGGCAGCCGAGGTCGAGGACGGTGGCGAGGACGAAGGCGCCGAGCAGCACCCGGGACGTTCTCACGCGGTCACGGACTCCTCGGTCCGCTCGGCGGCGGCCGGCGGCGCCCAGCCCGGCCCCCGGAAGATCCGGCCGGCCCGCTCCCGCCAGCCGCGGGCCGCCCTCAGGTCCCTGCCGATGGCCAGGTACTCGTGGGTGGCCACCCTGAGCGGGTTGAACGTGTCGATGTTCTTGGTCAGCCCGTACACGGGCCGCTCCACCTCGGGCACCCACGAACCGAACAGCCGGTCCCAGACGATGAGGATGCCGCCGAAGTTGCGGTCCAGGTAGCCGCCCTGGGAGGCGTGGTGGACCCGGTGGTGGGACGGCGTGTTGAACACGAACTCGAACCACCGGGGCATCCTGTCGATGCGCTCGGTGTGGATCCAGAACTGGTAGACGAGGTTCGCGGAGGAGCAGAAGGCGAGCGCGGCGGGGTGCACACCGGCGGCGACGAGGGGGACGTAGAACGGCCAGACGGTCAGCGAGGTCCAGGGCTGGCGCAGCGCGGTGGAGAGGTTGAACTTCCTGCTGGAGTGGTGGACGACGTGGCAGGCCCACAGGATGCGGACGACGTGGTGGCCCCGGTGGGACCAGTAGTAGAGGAAGTCCTGCGCGAGCAGCATCAGCGGGACCGTCCACCACAGGACGGGGATCCTCAGCGGGGTGAGCGCGTACACCGCCGTGTAGAGCGCGACGATCGGGATCTTCCAGACGAAGTCGAAGACCAGCGAGCCGAGCCCCATCCCGATGCTGGTGGCCGCGTCCCGGCTCTCGTAGCCGGCGAGGTCGTCGTCGGGATGGAGGCGGTAGCTGATCACCTCGACCACGGTGAGCAGCACGAAGGCGGGTATCGACCACAGCACGACATCGGGCAGGTTCGGCATGCTGGCACCGTAGGGCCGTCGGCCGGCCGCGGCTAGACGTTGTTACCCACAAGTATTACCGGCGGTATGCGCTTGTTTGTTGGTGATCTCCGCCAACGGACGGGCGCGCGATCGGGAACGCCGATCGGCCCGCCGACACCGCTCACCGGCGTGGACGCCTTCCCGCCCTAGACCCCGGCCGCCCCCAGCAGGCTTCCCGCCGCGTAGGTGACGCCCATGGCGAGCGCGCCGCCCATCACGTTGCGCAGGACCGCGCGGCCCGGTGCCGCCGCGCCCAGCCGGGCGCTGGTCCAGCCCGTGAGGACCAGGGCGGCCAGGACCGAGACCACGGTCACCGGGAGCCGCCGGCCCGTCGGCGGCAGCACGATCGCCAGCAGCGGCAGCAGGGCGCCCACCGTGAAGGCGAGGAAGCTCGCCACCGCCGCGTGCCACGGATTGGTCAGTTCGTCCGGGTCGATGCCGAGCTCCACGCGCGCGTGCGCCCTCAGCGCGTCCCGTTCCGTCAGCTGGACCGCGGCCTCGCGCGCCACCTCGCGCGAGAGCCCGCGCCGCTCCAGCAGTTCGGTCAGCTCCTCCAGCTCCGCCTCGGGCTGCTCCCTGAGTTCCCGTTTCTCCAGTGCCAGTGCGGCCAGTTCGGAGTCGCGCTGGGTGGACACCGACACGTACTCCCCGGCCGCCATCGACATCGACCCGGCGAGCAGACCCGCCAGACCCGCCGTGAGCAGGGCGTCGCGGTCGGCCGTGGCGCCCGCGACACCGACGACGAGTCCCGCCGTCGAGACGATGCCGTCGTTCGCGCCGAGCACGGCCGCCCTCAGCCAGTTCAGCCGGGAGCCGAGCGCTCCCCCATGGGCCTCGTTGTCGTGCGTTGGTTCCGTCACAGCAGGGAGGATCGCACCCCGGGGCTCACGAACGGCGTACCGACTGGCGTATCGGCGTCACCAGACCCGCACCGAGGCGCCCCGCGCGAACAGCGGGCTCGTCGCGTCCGGCGGCGGCTCCGGCAGCGGCTCCGCGATCTCCTCGGCCGTCGGTCCCACCTTCGCCGCGATCGGGTCCAGCAGGTCCAGGTCGAAGCCGTAGACCCGGGCCGCGTTGCCGCCGAGCATCGCCGCGAGCTCCTCGCGCGGCACCCCGGGGAAGGCGAAGCGCAGGCCCTCCCGGGTGTACGGGTAGGTGCCCTCGTCGTGCGGGTAGTCGCTGCCCCACATGATCTTGTCCAGGCCGATGCGGTCGCGCAGCGGCACCTCGTGCGGGCGCATGAAGCTGGCGCCCACGAAGCAGTTCTCGTGCCACACCTGGGAGGGCGGCTTCCCCATCGACTCCGCCAGGCCGGCGCCGAACCTGGACTCCGCGGTGGCCGTCCTCGTCGCCGCCGCCAGCATGCGGCCGTGGTAGTAGTCCAGCATCGCCAGGACCCCCGGGATCCAGCCCGAGCCCTGTTCGGTCAGGACCAGCCGCAGTTCCGGGTGGCGGCGGAAGGCGCCGCCGAAGACCAGGTGCCACAGCGCCCGGTGCGAGAACCAGGTCGTCTCCACCATGAACACCGCGCGGGCGGCCGGTTCGTCGCCGAGCGGCGGGGAGGCGGAGCCCGCGTGGTGGTTGACGGGCACGCCGAGTTCCGCGCAGACGGCCCAGATCGGGTCGTACACGCGCGCGTGCAGCTCGGGAAGGCCCGAGCCCGGGGGTGTGCCGGGCAGCAGGAGGCCGCCCTTCAGGCCCGCCGTCACCGACCAGCGGATCTCCTCGACCGCCTGGTCCACGTCGTTGAGGAGGATCTGGAAGACGCCCGCCCTGCGGCCCGGGGCGGCGGCGCAGAAGTCGGCCAGCCAGCGGTTGTGCGCGCGCAGGCCCGCCCAGCGGCGCTCGAACTCGGCCGCCGTGGGCGCCGGGGCCATCAGGGAGCTGGAGGGGAAGAACGGCGGGATGGTGTTCGGGAAGATCACCTCCGCGACGATCCCGTCCTCCTCCAGCTCCGCGAGCCGCCGCGCGGAGTTCCAGTTCCGGTCGGCGGTGTCGGCCAGCAGGTCCTCGTACGGGTTGACGTACGTCGCCGCCCAGACGTCGAACGCGTCGTGGTGGCGCCGCTCCAGGTAGGGCCGGTAGTCGAGGAGGTCGGCGCCCGCGTGGCAGTCGGCCGAGATCACCGTGTAGCGGTCCTGTCCGTTCATCGTTCCGCTCCCAGCACGGGGAAGTCGTGGTCCGTCAGCCAGTGGCGGCCCACCTCGCGCGAGCGGGCCCAGGAGGCCTCCACCGCCGCCTGGTCGGCCGGCTGGCCGAGGTCCGCGGGGGTCGGGCCGATCCGGCGGGCCAGCGGTGCCAGGCGGTCCACGTCGAAGCCGAAGGCCTCGGCCGCCGCCAGGCCGAGCATCCGGCGGGTCTCGGCCACCGGGATGTCGTGGAAGGTACGGCGCAGCCACGCGCGCGTGTCCGGCCAGGTGCCCTCGGGATGCGGGAAGTCGCTGCCCCAGAGGATGTTGTCGACGCCGATCTCGTAGCGCTGGGCGAGCTCCCGGCGCTTGGTGTTGGTGGCGCAGACGAACACCTGCCGATCGAGGTACTCGTGCGGCGGGCGCCTCAGCTCCTCGAAGGGGGAGAGTTTCTTGCCGCCGTGCGCGCCCAGGTAGAGGCGGTCCATGAACCACAGCAGGTTCGGCAGCCACCAGCAGCCCGACTCGGCGACGCCGAAGCGCAGCCCGGGGTGGCGTTCGAAGACACCGGACCAGAGCAGGAACCACAGCGGGCGGGCCGGCCACCACGTCACCTCGCTGACGTAGATGCCGAGATGGTCGCCGTACTCGTCGCGCGGGGCCGCCCCGGAGTGGGTGAGGACCGGCATCGCGCACTCGGCGGCCGCGGCCCACACCGGGTCGTAACGGCGGTCGTGGTAGGGCTCCTTGTCGACCCACATGGAGGGGATCATCAGGGCGCCGAGGCCCGACTCCCTGGCCCGGTGGACCTCGGCGACGACCTGGTCCGCCGGGGCGGTGACGGGCAGCAGGGCGACCCCGCAGTGCCGTTCGGGGTGCTCGGAGACGAAGTCGGCCAGCCAGCGGTTGTGGGCCCGGGCGCCCGCCATGCCCAACTCGGGGTCCTGGTCGCCGGAGAGGCCGAGGCCGACCCCGAAGGGCGCGGCCGTCCGGCTGTCGACCGCGTCGGCGTCCGGGAAGACCACCTCGGCGGCCACCCCGTCGCCGTCCAGTTCCTTGAGGCGCTGCGCGGTGTCCCAGCCGCCGCGCAGCCCCTCCTCGTTGTCCTGGAACCACTTCGTCGCGAACGCCTCGTTGCGGATGCCGAGCCGGGTCATCTCCTCCCGGCGGCGGTCGCGTCCGGCGAGGAACTCGTCGAAGTCCCGGTGGAACCGGGCGTCCAGATAGGGCCGGTACTCCTCGGTGGGCAGTCCGGCGTGGCAGTCGGAGGAGATGATCAGGTAAGGGTCGTCGTAGGCGGTCACCAGAGCCCCCTGTCAGTCCAGGATGAAGCTTTCGAGGTAGGAGGGGTTCGCCCGGTCCAGCATCGAGCGGGCCCGCGCCCGGATCTGCGCGTCGCTGTGCTCGCTGTCCGGCAGCAGCCAGAAGCGGTCCGCGCGGATGCCCGCCACGACGAACCCGGCGACCTCCTCGACGGGCGTGAAGCTGACCTCCTCGCCCGCCGCGCGCATCGCGGCCTCCCACTGACCGAGGCTGCGGTACGGCGTTCTGCGCGGCCGTTGCTTGGCGTAGCGCCCGGGCCGGTTGCGGTGCGACTCCCACAGTCCCGTGCGCAGCATGTGCGGCCCCGGGAAGAGCACCGAGGCGCCCACGCGCGCGTGCTCGGCCTTCAGGTGGGCGTACAGGGACTCGGTGAGCGTGACGACGGCCGCCTTGGTGACCGCGTACACCGAGGCGGTCGGCAGCGGTGCGATGCCGCCGTCGCCGGAGGACGTGTTGACGACGTGGCCGGGCTCCCCCGCCTCGATCATCCTCGGCAGGAACGCCTGCACCCCGTGGAAGACGCCCCACACGTTGACCTCGAACGCCCATTTCCAGTCGTTCGGTTCATGCTCCCACATACGGCCCTCGGCGCCCGAGCCGACCCCGGCGTTGTTGCACAGGACGTGCACCGCTCCGTAGGTGTCGTAGGCCGACTCGGCCAGTTCCAGGACCTGTTCGCGGACGCCGACGTCGACCACGCGCGCGTGCACGTCGGCGCCCTCGGCGCGCAGGGCGTCGGCGGCCTTGTCCAGCGCGGCGGCCTCGACGTCGGCGAGGACCACCTTCAGGCCCTCACCCGCGAACCTCCGGGCCATCGCGAGTCCGATGCCGCTCGCCGCGCCGGTGACGACGGCGACCTGTCCGGCGGTCAGCTCCATCAGGCCCCGCTCCCTTCCGGCGGCGCGTCGTGGATCTGGCGCGGGTCGTCGTAGCGCTGGTGGACGTAGGGCAGCAGGGCCTGGGGGTCGACCCGTTCGACGACCCGGCCGCGCTGGTCGCTGGTCTTCTCCCCGAGGGTGATGTCCAGCAGGCGGAGCACCGGGAGGTCGGCGACCGGGTCGTGGGCGGACTCGCGGAGGATCACCTCACCCGTCACCCGCTCCAGCCGGCGGACCTTCTCCTCGCGCACGCAGTGCACCAGGACCGGGTCGCCGTCGAAGCCCGAACCGTCCACGGCCGGGAGGAACTTGAAGTAGAAGTCGGTCTTCGGGGCGGGCTCGGGCAGCGGCAGCGGGCCGTCGACCGTGCCGCGCACCTCCACGAAGGCCACGCCGTGCCGGGCCAGCACCGCGCGGACCAGGCCGTCCTCGCGCTCGACGGTCACCTCGCCGAGCTTCTTCGGCTCGCCGAACACCTCGCGGCCGCCGGTGAGGGCGCGCTCGTGGGTCATCGGCATGACCAGCGGGTACCAGCCCTCGACGGAGCCGTGCGCGGCGGCCACCGCGAACGAGCCCGCGCCGAGCGGGTATCCGGGCAGTTCGACCTTGCTGACGTTGACCCGGGCCAGCGGCCGGCCGGTGGGTTTCAGGGGCGGCGGCAGCACCGCCGCGACCGCGTCCGGGTCGGTCTCCCAGACCGCCACCACCCCGGTGGACCAGACGTCCGGGAGCTTCGTGGTGCGCCCCGCGGCGATCTCCGCCCCGGTCCGAGCGCCGTATCGTACGCGTGCCATCCGCCGTACCGCCCTTCCGTCGGCCACCGTCCGCGTCGCGTCGGCGTCGCGTCGGTGCTCAGTCGTCGCGTCCGCGCGCCGGGCGGGGTGCACGCTTGCACCGCGCGGCGAAAAGGTCCATAGCCACGCGAAGGCAATCAGGACATTCGAACGGGCGGGTGCGGGAGGCGACCTGACGGCCCGGACTGTCGGTCCCGGCCCGTATCCTCAGTGACCATGCTCGAAGACCGTACGACCGCAGTGTCCCCCGGCACCCCGTGGCCCACCGCGTATCCCAAGGGGTACGCGGTCGTCGACGTGGAGACCACCGGACTGGCCCGGGACGACCGGATAATCTCCGCGGCCGTCTACCGGCTGGACGAGCGCGGCGAGGTCGAGGACCACTGGTACACCCTGGTCAACCCGGAGCGCGACCCGGGACCGGTGTGGATCCACGGTCTGACGAGCGAGACCCTCGAAGGGGCGCCGCTCTTCACCGACATCGCCGAGGAGTTCTCGGCCCGGCTGGACGGCCGGGTGCTGGTGGCGCACAACGCGGTCTTCGACTGGCAGATGATCGCGCGGGAGTACGCGCGCGCGAAGGCCGAGGCCCCGGTACGGCAGCGGCTGTGCACGATCGCGCTCTCCAAGGAGCTGGCGCTGCCGCTGCCCAACCACAAGCTGGAGACCCTGGCCGCGCACTTCGGCGTGGTCCAGCGGCGGGCGCACCACGCGCTGGACGACGCGCGCGTGCTCGCGGAGGCGTTCCGGCCCAGCCTGCGGGCCGCCGCGGCGGGCAACGTACGGCTGCCGCTGCTGGAGTGCCGGCCGCTGACGGAGTGGTCGGACACGCCCCGTATCGGACAGCAGGCGAGCGGCGGCTACCGGCCGACCAGCTGGCGGCCGTCCCGCAAGCGGGCGGCGTGCCCGTACCCGAACCCGGGGCGCTACGAGGACGGCAAGCCGCTCCGGCAGGGCATGCGGGTGGCGTTCTCCGGCGACACCTCGATCGAGCGGGACCTGCTGGAGGACCGGGCCGTGGAGGCCGGGCTGCACGTCTCGACGAGCATCTCGCGGCTGACCAGCCTGCTCGTCACCAACGACCCGGACTCGGGTACGTCGAAGGTCGTCAAGGCCCGCCAGTTCGGCACCCCGGTCCTCGACGAGGCGGCCTTCGGGCAGCTGCTGCGGGACGTGGCCCCGGCGTCCGGGAAGTGACCGCGCGGCAGGACCGTACGGACGGGTGATTGCCGTGCGACTCGCCCGGCGCCCGCTCGCCCGCGCGAGGACGACCGCCCACCCTGTGGCGCATGGCGAAATGCGAAGTCTGCGGCAATGACTACGGAATGACCTTCGAGGTGCACGCCCAGGGCGCGGTCCACGTCTTCGACTGCTTCTCCTGCGCGATCCACCGCATGGCCCCCGTCTGCGAGCACTGCAAGGTGTCGATCATCGGCCAGGGCGTCGAGGCCGAACAGCAGTGGTACTGCGGCGCCCACTGCGCCCGTGCGGCGGGGAAGGCGGGGATCGTCGACCGCGTCTGACCCGGTACCCGCCCGCTCGCGCCCCACGACCGAGTTGTACGGTCGTGGGGTGTACCGCTTCCTGTTGACCCGGCAGTGGGTGATCCTCACCCTGATCTCGCTGCTCCTCATCCCCACGATGGTCCGGCTGGGGTTCTGGCAGAAGCACCGGTACGAGGAGCGCAGCGCCCGCAACCAGCTGGTCGCCGAGGCGCTCGGGGCGAAGCCGGTGCCCGTCGAGCAGGTGACCGAGCCGGGGCACGCGGTGACCCGCAAGGAGCGGTACCACACGGTGACCGCGACCGGCACCTTCGACACCGCCGACGAGGTCGTCGTGCGCCGCCGCACCAACTCCGACGACGAGGTCGGCTACCACGTGCTCACCCCGTTCGTGCTGGCCGACGGCGAGGTGCTGCTGGTCAACCGGGGCTGGATCCCCTCGGACGGCCCGAGCCAGACCGCGTTCCCCGAGATCCCCGCACCGCCGTCCGGCCGGGTCACCGTCCAGGGCCGGCTGATGCCCGACGAGACCACCGCGGCGAGCGGCATCAAGGACATCAAGGGCCTGCCCGACCGGCAGATCATGCTGATCAACAGCGAGGAGCAGGCCCGCCGGCTCGGCAGGCAGGTGCTGGGCGGCTACATCCAGCAGACCGCGCCCGCGCCCAAGGGCGACACCCCGGAGCAGATCTCCGACCCGGGCAAGGAAGACGCCCCGCTGAACTACGCGTACATGATCCAGTGGTGGCTGTTCGCCGCGGGCGTGCCGTACGGCTTCTTCGTGCTCGTGCGCCGCGAGGCACGCGCGCGTGCGGAGGCGGCGGCGGCGAAGGAGAGCACGGAACAGGCGGAGCCGGCGGCCGTCTGAGCAGGCGGCCGTCCGAACCCCCGGGCCGGCCGTCGCCCGGCGCCACGCGTCGTGTCACTCCGGCGGCCCATCCCCTGATTGGCCCACCGCCCGGCCGGGAAACCGGTCCCCGTGGACCGACGCATCGAGGACTACGCGCTCATCGGCGACGAGCAGACCGCCGCCCTGGTCGGGCGGGACGGCTCCATCGACTGGCTGTGCCTGCCGCGGTTCGACTCGGCCGCCTGCTTCGCCAGACTCCTGGGCGACGAGAACCACGGCCACTGGCGGATCGCCCCGAGGGACGCCACCGTCTGCACCCGGCGCGCCTACCGCCCCGACACCCTCGTCCTGGACACCGAGTGGGAGACCGCCGAGGGCACGGTCCGGGTCACCGACCTGATGCCCCAGCGCGAGCGCGCCCCCGACGTGGTCCGGATCGTCGAGGGCGTCAGCGGCCGGGTCACCGTGCACAGCTCGCTCCGGCTGCGCTTCGACTACGGCTCGGTCGTCCCCTGGATGCGGCGCTCCGGCGCGCACCGGGTCGCCGTCGCGGGACCCGACTCGGTGTGGCTGCGCAGCGAGCCGTCCGTACGGACCTGGGGCGAGGACTTCGGCACGCACTCGGAGTTCACCGTCGCGGAGGGCGAGCGGGTCGCCTTCGTCCTCACCTGGCACCCCTCGCACGAGCCCCGGCCGGCGCTCCTGGACCCGTACGAGGCGCTGCGGTCCAGCGTCACCGACTGGCGGCGCTGGACCGCCCGCTGCACCTACGACGGTCCCCACCGGGACGCGGTCGTGCGTTCCCTGATCACCCTGAAGGCGCTGACCTACCGGCCGACCGGCGGGATCGTCGCCGCCGCCACCAGCTCGCTGCCCGAGGAGCTGGGCGGGGTGCGCAACTGGGACTACCGGTTCTGCTGGCTGCGCGACTCCACCCTCACCCTCGGCGCCCTGCTCTCGGCCGGCTACCACAAGGAGGCCGAGTCCTGGCGCGACTGGCTGGTCCGCGCGGTCGCCGGCGACCCGGCCGACCTCCAGATCATGTACGGCCTCTCGGGTGAACGCCGGCTCCCCGAGTTCGAGCTGGACTGGCTGCCCGGCTTCGCCGGCTCGGCCCCCGTGCGCGTCGGCAACGGCGCCGTCGACCAGCTCCAGCTGGACGTGTACGGCGAGGTCATGGACTCGCTGTCGCTGGGCCGCTCCGCCGGGATGTCCACCAAGCCGCACCTGTGGTCCATCCAGTGCGCGCTGATGTCGTTCCTGGAGAAGGCCTGGCGCCAGCCGGACGAGGGGCTGTGGGAGGTGCGCGGCGGCCGCCGCCACTTCGTGCACTCCAAGGTGCTGGTCTGGGTGGCCGCCGACCGGGCCGTGCGCACCCTGGAGGACCACGCCGAGCTCAGCGGCGAGCTGGAGCGCTGGCGCGCGATGCGCGACGAGGTGCACCGGGAGGTGTGCGAGAAGGGGTTCGACCCGAAGCGCAACACGTTCACGCAGTACTACGGCTCGCGCGAACTGGACGCCGCGCTGCTGCTGATCCCGCGCCTGGGCTTCCTGCCGCCGGACGACCCCCGGGTGATCGGCACGGTGGACGCGATCCGCGACGACCTGGGCCACGGCGGTTTCGTCCGCCGTTACGACACCGACGCGGTGGGCGTGGACGGGATGCCGGGCGGCGAGGGCGCGTTCCTCGCCTGCTCGTTCTGGCTCGCCGACGCGCTGCACATGACCGGCCGCACCGACGAGGCGAGGGAACTGTTCGAACGGCTGGTGGGGCTCGCCAACGACGTGGGGCTGCTGTCCGAGGAGTACGACCCGGAGCTCGCCCGCCAGCTGGGCAACTTCCCGCAGGCGTTCAGCCACATCGGGCTGGTGAACACCGCCCTCACGCTGTTCGGGGGCGACCAGGCAGGATAGGGATCATGGATCTTGGACTGAAGGACCGGGTGTACGTCGTCACCGGGGCGACCCGCGGGCTGGGCAACGCGACCGCGCGCGAGCTGGTCGCCGACGGCGCGAAGGTCGTCCTGACCGGACGTGACGAGAAGCGGGTCGCCGACGCGGCGGCCGAACTGGGGCCGAACGCGGTCGGGGTCGCCGTGGACAACGCGGACGCGGACGCGCCGGAGCGGCTGATCGCGGCGGCGCGTGAGCACTTCGGGGCGTTCCACGGCATCCTCGTGAGCGTGGGCGGGCCGCCGGCCGGGTTCGCCGCCGACAACACGGACGAGCAGTGGCGGGCCGCCTTCGAGTCGGTGTTCCTGGGTGCCGTACGGCTCGCCCGCGCCGCGGCGGCCGAGCTGGCGGACGGGGGTGTCATCGGGTTCGTGCTGTCCGGGTCGGTGTACGAGCCGATCCCGGCGCTGACCATCTCGAACGGCCTGCGGCCGGGGCTGGCCGGGTTCGCCAAGTCGCTGGCGGACGAGCTGGGGCCGCGCGGGATCCGGGTGGTGGGGGTGCTGCCGGCGCGGATCGACACGGACCGGGTGCGGGAGCTGGACTCCCTGTCGGCGGACCCGGACGCCACCCGGGCCGAGCACGAGGCCCGGATCCCGCTGCGCCGGTACGGGACTCCGGCGGAGTTCGGCCGGGTGGCGGCGTTCCTGCTGTCCCCCGCGGCCTCCTATCTGACGGGGATCATGGTGCCCGTCGACGGGGGCGTGCGGCACGGGTTCTGACGACCGGTCGCACGGCCGGCCCGGCCGGCCTCCGCCGGGCCGGTCGCGGGGCGCCCCGCCCGGGGTGTCAGGTGACCCGCTCCGCGCGGTGTCTGACCGACGTCAGCCGGACCTCGGCGGGGAGCTTCTTCAGCGCCGCCGAGTCCCGGGCGTGGGTCAGGGCCCGGTCCGTCAGTTCGTCCAGGGCGTCGCCCGGGGAGACGTCCGGCTCCAGCTGGAGCCGGACCCGGACCCCGGGGGCCGTCCGTGAGCCCACCAGGACCGCCTGGGCGTGGGCCACACCGTCCTGGTGGGCCGCGTCCGTCGCCAGGACCGTCTCCAGGGCGCGGCCGCGCAGCAGGGCGTGCTCCCCGTCGCCGGTGTCCACCCGGATCTCGGTGAGGCGGCGCCGGCGCAGCTGCGCGGTCAGCCACCACAGGGACAGGAGCACCAGGACGGCCAGTGCGGCCAGCACCGCCGGCCACCACCAGCCGGCGCTGCGCCAGTGGGTGCGCTCGGCGGTGGTGAGCAGGACGTCGTGGCGGCTCTGGTGGATCCACCAGGACGGGGACGGGGCGCCGAGGCCGACGGCCAGGACCGAGCCGCCGAGGGCGAGGAGCAGGAGGCCCGCCAGGCCGGTCAGTACGCGGTTGACCGTGCGGAGCATGACGTCATCCCTTCCGGCCGGGTCGGACCACGCGCAGGGTCAGCCGGGGCGGCCGCGCGAGTCCCAGGGCGCGGACCGCGTCGGCCAGCGCCGTGTCCAGGTCGGCCCGTACCTCGTCGAGTTCGCGGAAGTGGGAGACGGCGAGGACGCGCGCCCGGGAGCGGCGCAGCCGTACCCGTACCCGGCGTACGCCCGAGATCTCCATGGCCCGGTCGCGCAGCACCGTCGCGGCGGCGTCGCGGTGCAGCCCGGCGCGGACCTCGGGGTGGGTGCGCCGCATGGGCAGCAGGTCCCGCAGGCCGGGCGTCACGGCCAGGACCAGCAGCCACAGGCCGAGGACGGCGGCGACGCCCGCCCCGGCCAGGACCCAGGTGTCGTCCAGGGGCCGCCCGGCGAGCTGCCGGGCCAGTTCGCGGCGCCACCGCATCGCGGGGTGGTGGGCGCGTACGGCCACGATGTCGTAGAGGAACGCGGCCGAGACGAGCAGGGTGAGCAGGGCGACCAGGGCCGCGGGGGCGCGCCGCGGGGACCAGAAGCGGGCCTCGTGGGTGCGCTCGGGCGCCGCCGGTGGCGGCGGCTTCTCGATGACCTGTGCCTGTTCGGCGCTCATCACGCCCTCCCCTGGGTCTGGGCCGGGTGCAGCCGTTCGACGTGGACGGCGACCTCGGGCACCTCCATGTCCACCAACGCGCCTACCCGCTCGACCACCTGCCGACGCACGGCCGCGCACCGGGCCGCGATGTCGGCCGGGTAGCCGAGTTCCAGGTGGACCCGGACGCGTGCCGTGTCGTGGTGGACCGCGACCGTGGCGTGCGGGGGCACGGCGTCCTTGGGCAGAGGGCCGACCGCCTCACGCGCGGCCTGTGCGGCGATCTTCGCCACCACCCGGTCGGCGATCCTGGTGGCGCCGCGGTCCCCGGGCGCCACGACCGTCGCGGGCCCGCGGGTCCCGCTGCTCGGGGAGGTGCTCGCGGAGCTCATCGCCGCCGGTCACGCCGGTCGTCGCGGCCGCGGAAGAACTCGCCGAGTTCCAGGTCGCCCTCGGCGAACCTGCCGACGACGAACCCGATGGCGCCCAGCGCCGCCACCAGCAGGAAGGCGCCGAATCCGCCGAAGTACCCGGCGAAGCCCAACGCCATGCCGGCGATCATGCCGACCACGGCCATGCTCATGGTGCGCTCCCATCGACGCTCACTCCGGCGCTCACTTCAGCCGTCACTCCAGCCGTCACTCCAGCCGTCACTTCGGCCGTCGCTTCGGCCGTCGCTTCGGCCGTCACTTCAGCGGTCGCTTCGGCGGTCACTGGAGCCGGGACTCCGGCTCTTCGTCCTCTTCGTCCGGCAGCTTCACATCGCTCACCGCGATGTTGACCTCGACCACTTCGAGTCCGGTCATGCGCTCCACGGCCGCGATCACGTTCTCCCGCACCGCGCGGGCCACGTCGGCGATCGACACGCCGTAGTCCACGACGATCTCCAGGTCGAGCGCGGTCTGCACCTCGCCGACCTCGGCCTTGACCCCGCGCGTCACCGACTTCGAGCCGCCGGGCACCCGGTCGCGCACCGCGCCGAAGGTGCGGCTGAGTCCGCTGCCCATCGCGTGGACGCCGAGCACGTCCCGGGCGGCCATTCCGGCGATCTTCTCCACGACACCGTCGGCGATCGTCGTCCGGCCCCGGGTGGAGGGGTCGCCGCCCCCGCGTCTGACGGTCTTCCGGGTCTGTACCGTCGGGTCCTTCTCGGGTTCCGCCGCCGTCTCGCTCATCGCCGTACGTCCTTCCGGTCGTCGTCCTTCGACCACCGTAAGTGCGAATGCCCTGTCATGCCCGGGTGATGCGGCAGGCTGGAGGAATGACGGCGGACCGATGGACAGACGCGGTACGGCACCCCCTCGGCTTCGGCAGGCTGCTCCCGCTGGGCGGGGCGCAGGACGGGGCGTGGCTCACGGAGGAGGCGGCGGACGCGGTGCTGCGGCGGGCGGCCGCCGGGGTGCCCGGGGTACGGCTGGGGGCGGTGCGGATCGCGCCGGTGGATCCGGAGGAGGTGCGGGAGGCCGTCGTGCCCTCCCCGCCCGGTGCCGTGCCGCCGGGTCCGCTGCTCGTGTCGGCGGACTTCGGAGCGACGGCGGCCGAGCCGCTGCCGGCCACGGCGGCCGGGCTGCGCCGGGCCCTGGCGGCGGCCACCGCCCGGCTCGGGCTGACGGTGACCGAGGTGGACCTGCGGGTGACCGACCTGCTGGAGACGGATCAGGCCGGGCCCGCGGCCGTGCGCGCGCCCCGGCCGCCGTCGGTCCGGGAGGGCGGCGATCCGGACGCGGCGCGGGTGACCGCGGCGGCGCTTGCGGTGCCGGGGGTGGCCCGGGTGACGGGCGCGCTGAGCCACCAGGTCCACTTCGACGCCGCCCTGCCGCGCCGGCACGTACGGGTGGAGGTGGCCGTCGCCGGCGGTCCGCGGACCGCCGCGGAGGTGGCCCGCCAGGTCCGTACGGCGGTCGGCGCGGCGCTGGACGACCACCCGACGGTGGCCGTGCTGGTGACGGGCGTCGGCTGAGGCGCGTCCCCTCGGGGGCACGGGCAGCGGCGCGCCCGGCCCCGCCGGTCCGCGCGTTACTCGCCCACGCCCGCCAGGTCGCGCAGCCGCCGGGCCTGCGCCTGCCGCTCCGCGGCCCGCTGCTCGTCGTACGTACGACCGCCCGCGCCCCGCAGCAGCGCCTTGGTCTCCACCACCGCGTCCCGCGGCGCGGCCAGCAGCGCCCCGGCCAGGTCCCGTGCCGCGGCGTCGAGTTCACCCACGGGCACCGACACGCTGGCCAGCCCGGAGGCCACCGCCTCCGCGGCCTGGACGTAGCGTCCGGTCGCGCAGATCTCCAGCGCCCGGGCGTAGCCCACCAGGGAGACGAGCGGGTGGGTACCGGTCAGGTCCGGCACCAGGCCCAGGCTGGTCTCACGCATGGCGAACTGCACGTCGTCCGCGACGACGCGCAGGTCACAGGCGAGGGCCAGCTGGAAGCCGGCCCCGATGGCGTGTCCCTGCACAGCGGCGATCGACACGATGTCGCTCTGCCGCCACCAGGTGAACGCCTCCTGGTATTCGGCGATGGCCGCGTCCAGCCCGGCGTCGTCACGGCGCGCGAGCTCGATGAAGGTCGGCTCGCCCGGGATCCCCTCCGGCGAGAACATCTGCCGGTCGAGGCCCGCGGAGAAGGACTGTCCCTCACCGCGCAGCACGACGACCCGGACCGACCCCGGCAGCGACCGCCCGGCCTCGGCCAACGCCCGCCACAGAGCGGGGCTCTGGGCGTTGCGCTTGGCCGGGTTGGTCAGCGTCACCGTGGCGAGCGCGTCGTCGACGGTGAGCCGTACGCCGTCCTTGTCGATAACAGGAGCGAGGTCCTGGTCGGGCGAAGCCATGGGACGCCTCCGATGTGTGCGGTCATCACGCAGTGCCGTACGGCATGCTAAGTGACTGCACAGTAACCACCCGGCCGCTCAGCCGAACGACCGGGTGGCCACCATCGAAGCCGATGGGCCGCCCGGGGTCTACGACGCGGCTTTCTTGCCCCGCGTCGCCCCGCCACGCCCACGCAGCGTGACACCCGACTCGCTGAGCATCCGGTGGACGAAGCCATACGAGCGGCCGGTTTCCTCGGCCAGTGCCCGAATGCTCGCACCGGAGTCGTACTTCTTCTTCAGGTCTGCCGCGAGCTTGTCGCGCGCGGCGCCGGTCACCCGGCTGCCCTTCTTCAGAGTCTCGGCCACCCGTGCCTCCTCATGGGAAGTGCGCTCTGGTCCCCTCATGATCACCCCTCCGGGGCGTGATGGCCACCCATTCGGCAAGGTCCGTGAGACATCGTTGTGACGACAGGAGCACATCCCCACGAGTGGAATCTGTGATTCCGGTGAGGATCGTCCGTAGGGCCGAACGGGTTCTTGCCCGAAGTGCCAGGTCAGACACGCGAAGCGGCCGACCCCTTGTCGACAAAGGGATCGGCCGCGAAATCGATGTATGACACACCTCGATACGAGGAGATCTCACACAGATGATGGATCACCGATAGGCCGAATGATCCATAGCCAGTGGATCAGGCATTCGATCAAGCCAGGACGACGGGATCACCCGTCAGGCCAGGGCCACCAGGTCCGCGTAGTCGGCGCCCCACAGGTCCTCGACGCCGTCGGGCAGCAGGATGATCCGCTCCGGCTGGAGCGCCTCGACGGCGCCCTCGTCGTGGGTGACGAGGACGACGGCGCCCTTGTAGGTGCGCAGGGCACCGAGGATCTCCTCGCGGCTGGCCGGGTCGAGGTTGTTGGTCGGCTCGTCGAGGAGCAGGACGTTCGCCGAGGAGACGACCAGGGTCGCGAGGGCGAGGCGGGTCTTCTCGCCGCCGGAGAGGACCCCGGCCGGCTTGTCGACGTCGTCGCCGGAGAACAGGAACGAGCCCAGCACCTTGCGGACCTCGACGAGGTCCATGTCGGGGGCGGCCGAGCGCATGTTCTCCAGGACCGTGCGCTCCGGGTCCAGGGTCTCGTGCTCCTGGGCGTAGTAGCCGAGCTTGAGGCCGTGGCCCTCGATCACCTCGCCGGTGTCCGGCCGCTCCACCCCGCCGAGCAGCCGCAGCAGCGTGGTCTTGCCGGCGCCGTTGAGCCCGAGGATGACCACCCTCGACCCCTTGTCGATGGCCAGGTCGACGTCGGTGAAGATCTCCAGCGAGCCGTACGACTTCGACAGGCCCTCGGCGGTCAGCGGGGTCCTGCCGCAGGGCGAGGGCTCCGGGAAGCGGAGCTTGGCGACCTTGTCGGAGACGCGGACGGCGTCCAGGCCGGCCAGCAGCTTGTCGGCGCGGCGGGCCATGTTCTGCGCGGCGACCGTCTTGGTGGCCTTGGCGCGCATCTTGTCCGCCTGGGAGTGCAGCGCGGCGGCCTTCTTCTCGGCGTTGGCGCGCTCGCGCTTGCGGCGCTTCTCGTCGGCCTCGCGCTGCTGCTGGTAGAGCTTCCAGCCCATGTTGTAGACGTCGATCTGGGCGCGGTTGGCGTCCAGGTAGAAGACCTTGTTGACGACCGTCTCGACCAGGTCGACGTCGTGGGAGATCACGATGAAGCCGCCGCGGTAGGTCTTCAGGTAGTCGCGCAGCCAGACGATCGAGTCCGCGTCGAGGTGGTTGGTGGGCTCGTCGAGCAGCAGGGTGTCGGCGTCCGAGAACAGGATCCGGGCCAGCTCGATACGGCGGCGCTGACCGCCGGAGAGCGTGTGCAGGGGCTGGCCGAGCACCCGGTCGGGCAGGTTGAGCGCGGCGGCGATGGTGGCGGCCTCGGCCTCGGCGGAGTACCCGCCCTTGGTGAGGAACTCGGTCTCCTGGCGCTCGTACTGCCTGAGCGCCTTCTCGCGGGTGGCGCCCTGGCCGTTGGCGATGCGCTGCTCGTTCTCGCGCATCTTGCGGATCAGCACGTCGAGGCCGCGCGCCGAGAGGATGCGGTCGCGGGCGAGGATGTCCAGGTCGCCGGTGCGGGGGTCCTGCGGGAGGTAGCCGACCTCGCCGGAGCGGGTGACGGTGCCGCCGGCCGGGATGCCCTCACCGGCCAGGACCTTGGTGAGCGTGGTCTTGCCGGCGCCGTTGCGGCCGACCAGGCCGATGCGGTCGCCCTTGGCGACGCGGAAGGTGGCGCTCTCGATGAGGATGCGGGCACCGGCGCGCAGCTCGATACCGGAGGCGGAGATCACGGACAGACTCCAGGGCGTACGGGATTTGACGGGTGGGCGGCTGAGGACGTTCCCGCCGTCTATTGCGCGAGGAGAATGGCCATGGGCCAAGTCTAACGGGGCGGCGCAAGCACTTTTCCTGTGCGCGGGTGTTCGTCGCCCGGCCGCGTGCGGTGCGGGGCGACGGGTCCGAGGTCGTCCACGGCCACGAGCTGCGCGGTCCGGGCGCCGTGCGCGCACGGCTGGGCGACGAGCAGGACGGCACCGTGACGCACGGCATGCGCGGGACCGAACGCGCGGCCCGCGCGGGCGCGCAGCAGCCGGCGGAGGTCGCCCTCGGCGGTGCGGTACGCGGCGGTGCGGGCGGGGGTGACGGGGCGGGCGTCCCGCGGCCGAGGGGACGTGGCATCCGGATCGGGCGTCGCCCGATCGGGGGGCGGTGGGGGCACCGGCGGGAAGTGGCGGCCGGAATGGCGCAAGGTGGTGGAGGGGACGGTGCGAGCGGAAGGCGGTGCCCCATGCAGTTCGACGACGACGCGAACCTGGACACCTCCGAGGTGCAGGACGTGCGGGGCAGCCGGATCCCGGGCGGGAAGGCGACCATCGGCGGCGGCCTGGCCGGCCTGATCGCGCTGATCCTCGCCCTGTTCCTGGGCGTCGGCCCCGACCAGCTGGGCCTCTCCTCCGGTGACAGTTCCCCCGCGCCGGCGTCCTCCTCGCTGGCGCAGGTGCAGCGGACCTGCCGTACCGGACAGGACGCGAACACCAAGGACGACTGCCGGATCGTGGCGGTGGTCAACAGCGTGCAGGACTTCTGGACGCAGGAGTTCCGGCAGCGCCGGGGCACCTACACCAGCGCTCCCACGGTGTTCTTCACCGGCCGGGTGGCCACCGCGTGCGGGACGGCGACCTCGGCGGTGGGCCCGTTCTACTGCCCGGGCGACCGCAAGGTCTACCTGGACCTCGGCTTCTTCGACGAGCTGCGGTCCAAGTTCGGGGCGAGCGGCGGCCCGTTCGCGCAGGCGTACGTCGTGGCGCACGAGTACGGGCACCACGTGCAGGACCTGATGGGGACGCTGAGCAGGTCGCAGGACAGCATGACCGGCATGAACAGCAACGCGGTGCGGGTCGAGCTCCAGGCCGACTGCTACGCCGGGGTGTGGGCGCGGCACGCGACGACCACGAAGGACGAGTCGACCGGCCGCCCGCTGATCACCAGCCTGACGGACGAGGACATCAGGGACGGGATGGACGCGGCGGCGGCCGTGGGCGACGACCGGATCCAGGAGCGGTACCAGGGGCGGGTGACGCCGGAGACCTGGACGCACGGGTCGGCGCGCCAGCGGCAGCAGTGGTTCTACCAGGGCTACCGGACCGGGGACATGGCGCAGTGCAACACCTTCCGGTGAGCCGATGAGCCGCCGCGCCGATGAACCGTTGCGCCGTTGCGCCGATGCGCCGATGAATCGATGAGGCGGTGAATCGTTGAGGCGATGGCCCGCGGTGGCCGCATGGCCCCGGGGCGTTGTCGGTGCCGGGTGCCAGACTGGACGGCGGGCCGGACCTGCGGCCGCTTCGGGGGGACCGACGCACGAGGGAGTGATCGGGATGGCAGGCACGAGTGGCGGGCGGCCGAGCATCTATCCGTCGCTGCTGTACACCGACGCCAAGGCGGCGATCAAGCAGCTGACGGAGGCCTTCGGCTTCACCGAGCTGTCGGTGTACGAGGGCGAGGACAACATGGTGCTCCACGCCGAGCTGGTGCAGGGCAACGGCGCGGTCATGCTGGGTTCCCGGGGCCGCGGCGGCCGCTTCGACGCGGCGATGGAGGGCGCGGGCCCGACCGGGGTGTACATCGTCGTGGACGACGTCGACGCACACCACCAGCGGGCCGTCGACCACGGCGCCGAGATCCTGATGCCCCCGACGGACCAGGACTACGGCTCGCGGGACTACATGGCCCGGGACGTCGAGGGCAATGTCTGGAGCTTCGGGACCTACGCCCCGGAGACAGGGGCCTGACCCGCCGGCCCCTCCGCCGCCACCGCCCTCTTCCCTCACGTCGTCAGCCGCCGGTGTGCACCTGGAAGGCGGCCCGGCGGACGGCTTTGGCCAGGGCCGGGTCGGGGTGGGCGGCGGCGAGCGCGACCAGGACCTGCACGGTGCGCGGGTGCCCGACGGCGCGCACCTCGTCGAGCAGCGCGGGCACGGTGGGCTGGAGCGCCGACTCCAGATGGCGCACCAGCAGCGGGGCCTCGCCGTGGTCGGCGACCGCGGCGGCGGTGTCGACCCAGAGCCAGGTGGCCTCCTCGCGGGTGAGCACCTCGTGGGCGTCCTCGGGGTCGACCCCGTCGTGCTCGGCCAGCCAGAGCAGGGCGTACGGCCGCAGGGTGGGCTCGTCGACGACCGAGCGGACGTCGGGTTCGGCGGGGGCGCCGACGACCCGCAGCGCCTCGAAGGCGAGGCCGCGCAGCAGGGCGTCCTCGCCGCGGGCGGCGTCGACCAGTTCGACGACGGCGCTGCCGACGGGCCGGGCGGCGAGCCAGGCGCGGTACTCGGCGCGGGCCGCGTTGGGGCGGAGTTGGGCGCAGCCGCGCAGCATCTCCTCGGCGGCGACCTCGATGTTGCCGGCGGGGCTCTGGGCGGCCACGCAGATCTGCTCCAGCTTGACCCAGACCGCCCAGCTGCCCAGCGGGGTGAGGGTGGCCTGGTCGGCGCCGTAGGTCAGCGCGCCGACGGAGGCGAGGGCGTGCAGGGACCAGTCGAGGAGCGGGGCGAGCTCGGCGTCCTCGGCGGGGGCGGGGTCCTCGGCCGGTGCGTGCTCCGCCGGGTCGGCGTCGGCGGAGCGCAGGGCGGCGAGGGGGGCGGCAGGTCCGGCGGGCCCGGTCTCGTAGGGCACCTCGCAGCGCTCGGTGCGCAGTTCGGTGACCCGCTGCCGCAGCAGGTCCAGGAGCTGCTCGACAGGGACGGGCCCGGCGGACAGCTGGAGGAAGGAGAGCACCTGGGGCATGGCCGAGACGACCTCGGCGACGGCGCCGGCCTCGACGTCCGTGGGCTCAGGATGGGCGAGCGACCAGGCGTCGAAGAGGGCGACCCAGCCGCGCAGCACGGCGCTGTCGTCGCGGTCCCAGGCGCGCAGGCGCCAGCCGGGGCGCGCGCTGTCGCCGTGTACCTCGACCAGGCCGGCGAGCCGGGCGGTGTCCCAGTCGGCGCGGACCTGAGCGGTGGTCAGGCCCAGTTCGTCGGCCGCGCGTTCGGCGGTCGCTTCGGAGAGGGTGGCCTTGCCGTCGGCGGTGGCTCCGTCGCTGCCGGGGCCGAGGGCGGTGTCGGCCCAGTGTGCGACGCGGGCCGCGCCGGCCAGCCCGGAGCGTGCCATTCTGGCCAGCTCGGAGGGGGCCGGGGTGCCCTCGGGCGGGCGGGGGGCGGGGCGGCGCGCGGGCCGCTGGTTCATCGCTCGGGGGGCGGCGGCCAGGGGTCGCGTTCGGACGAGTCGAAGCCTTGAGTCGCGCGGGATACGGGACGTCACGGGTGCAGTCTTCCGGTTGACGGTCCGAAAACCCAAACGGAATGTCACGGCGGGCTACGGGGCTGGCCAACGCACGGGGTCCGACGGGAGGCGAGGAGACATGTTCAGGCCAGTGGTACGGCCTTAAACGGAACCTCCGGAACCGGATGGAATCGGGGCTTCCGGCCCGGATCGGTGCGGGGCCGGGGTGCGGGAAGAATCACATCAGGGGGGCGAGGGGTCGTACGAGGGGGCGAGGGGTCGCATCAAGGGGTGCGGGGTCACATCAGGGGGGTGAGGAACCGGCGCAGGCGCTCCTCGTACTGCTTCGGGTCGGCGTTCCACATCGCGCCGTGCGGGGCGTCCGGCACCGTGTGCAGCGCGACCAGGTCGGGACGCAGGGCGGCCAGCCGGCGGGAGTACACCCAGGGGGCCACCGTGTCGTCCGGGCCGTGCACGATCAGGGTGGGCACGGCGAGCCGGGCCGGGTCGGCGTGGTCGGCGCCGTGGTCGGCGTGGAGTCCGGCACGGCCCTGGGCGGCGCGCACCGCGAGCGGCAGCAGGGGCTCGGGGGTGTGGCGGGCCTGGGCGAGGGCGCGCAGGGTGGCCTCCCAGTCGAGCACCGGGGAGTCCAGGACCAGGCCGCTGACGCGCTCGCGCAACGCGGAGTGGGTGGCGGCGCGCAGCGCCATGGTGGCGCCGGTGGACCAGCCGTGCAGGACGACGCGGCGGGCGCCGTAGCGGACGGCGTAGCGGATCGCCGCGTCGAGGTCGCGCCACTCGCTCTCGCCGAGGTGGCTCAGGCCGTCCTGGGGGCGGGGGGCGCCGAGGTCGCCGCGGTAGGCGAGGGCGAGCACGGGCAGGCGCCTGGCGTGCAGGAAGCCCATGACGTTCATGGCGAGTTCGCGGGTGGCGCCGAGGCCGTGCACCGCGATCACCCAGGTGTCCCGGTAGCCGGGCACGAACCAGGCGGGCAGCGGGCCGAGTTCGCCGGGTATGTCGATGTCGGCGCACTCCAGGCCGAGGGCCGCGCCCGGGTCGCCGATGTGGACGTTGGGGGTGAGCCAGACCTTGTCGCCGCTCTCCAGGCTGCCGTGCGTCACCCGCACCAGCCGTCGTACGACGGTGTCGGCGGTGTCGGCGGCGGACTCCAGGACGGCGCCGACCACCGCGTGCGAGCCGTCGCCGGCCAGGCCGTAGGTGCCGGGGCGCAGCGAGGCGAGATCCCGGGTGAGGGTGATGCGGCCGGCCGCGGTGCCGTGCACGGTGAGCCGGGGTTCGGTGGGCAGGGGCCGGCCGGGCGGCGCCTTCAGCGCGGCGTCACTGGCGAACCGGCCGGCGGCCACACCGGCCGCCCCTGCGGCGAGTACGGCGCCGACTGCGGCGGCCGTGACTTTGACTGGGCGCACCTGTCCAGTGTCGGCTCGGACTTCGGCGGCGGCCAGCGGAGCACGGGAGCACCCGAGGCGCGCAGGGGTACGCGAGCGGGAGCGGGAGGGGTCCGCAAGAGGGTCCGCGAGGGGTGCGGAAGAGGTTCCGCGAGCAGTGCGGAAGAGGTTCCGCAAGCAGTGCGGAAGAGGTTCCGCAAGCGGTGCGGGAGAGGGTCCGCGAGGGGTCCGGGAGGGCCGGACGCCGCCGGAGCCCGGGGACGCGCGGCGGGCTCAGTCCCGGCGCTGCCCGTAGCCCCGCAGGCGGTCCCCGGCCTCGGTGAGCTGCTCGTCCGACAGCAGGCTGGGGGTCAGGCCGGGCACCGAGGACGCCGTCAGCCACAGGTGGCACATCCACTCCAGCTGGGCGGTGCGGTCGTAGGCCTGGGCCAGGGACGTGCCGTAGGTGATCGTGCCGTGGTTCCGGAGGAGGCAGCCGGCGCGGCCGGCCAGGGCGCGGAGCATGTTCCGGGCCAGCTCCTCGGTGCCGTACGTCGCGTACGGGGCGACCCGGACGGTGCCGCCGAGGGCGGCGGACATGTAGTGGACCGCGGGCAGCTCGGGGACGAGGGTCGAGACGGCGGTGGCGTGGACGGCGTGGGTGTGGACGACCGCGACGGCGTCGGTGGCGCCGTAGACCGCCAGGTGCATGGGGAGTTCGCTGGTCGGGACGAGGGTGCCGAGGACCTGGCGGCCGGTGAGGTCGACGCCCGTCACGTCGTCCGGGGTGAGGCGGTCGTAGGGCACGCCCGAGGGCGTGACCAGCACGGTGTCGCCGACCCGGACCGAGACGTTGCCGGAGGTGCCGACGACCAGTCCGTCGGCCACCGTGCGGCGGGCCGTGTCGACGAGGTCCCGCCAGGCCTCGGCCTCCGCCGTGCGTACGTCCCGCTGCTGCTCACCCATGCCCCGATCCTGCCAGCCGTCCCGCCGTCGATCGCGCCGGGTGGCCGGAGACCGGGTCGACCGGAGACCGGGTGACCAGGATCTCGTCCGTGGCCCCGGGCGCCGGCCGAGAGCGTTCACGGCGGGCAGCCGGTCAAGGGGCCACGGGGCGCAGGGCCGTAAGCGGAATGCCGACCCTCCCTCATTGACACCACCATGCCCACCCCAGTTCACCTTCCGTTCACCCAGGTTGCCTACGGTCCAACAGCTGATGACCTCTAAAGATTGTCTGGGTAAATGGAAAGCTTCTCGCTGATCCTCGCGATTGTGGTCATCACCGCACTCGCGTTCGATTTCACGAACGGTTTCCACGACACCGCCAACGCGATGGCCACGACCATCTCGACCGGCGCGCTCAAGCCCAAGATCGCGGTGACGATGTCCGCCGCGCTCAATCTGGTGGGCGCCTTCCTCTCCGTGGAGGTCGCCAACACGATCTCCAAGGGCCTCGTCGACGAGAACGGCATACGTCCCGAGGTCATCTTCGCCGCCCTGGTCGGCGCCATCCTCTGGAACCTCGTGACCTGGCTGGTGGGCCTGCCCTCCAGCTCGTCGCACGCCCTCATGGGCGGTCTGATAGGCGCCACCGTCGCCTCGGCCGGCGTCGGCGCGGTCCACGGCGACGTGCTCGTCACCAAGGTCCTGCTCCCGGCCGTCGCCGCGCCCGTGGTCGCGGGCCTCGCGGCGATGCTCGCCACCCGATTCTCCTACACGCTCTCGAAGAACGCCGAGGGCGAGGCGACCCGCAAGGGCTACCGCGCGGGCCAGATCGCCTCCGCCGGCCTGGTCTCGCTCGCGCACGGCACCAACGACGCGCAGAAGACGATGGGCATCATCACCCTCGCGCTGATCGCGGGCGGTTCCATCGCCCCCGGCTCGAACCCTCCCACCTGGGTGATCCTCTCCGCCGGCCTCGCCATCGCGCTGGGCACCTACATCGGCGGCTGGCGCATCATCCGCACCATGGGCACCGGCCTGACCGACCTCCAGCCGCAGCAGGGCTTCGCCGCCCAGACCAGCGCGGCCACCGCCATCCTGGCCTCCTCCCACCTCGGCTTCTCCCTCTCCACCACGCACGTCGTCTCCGGCTCGGTGATGGGCGCGGGCCTCGGCCGCAAGGGCGGCACGGTCCGCTGGTCCACCGCGACCCGCATGATGGTGGCCTGGGTGCTCACGCTGCCGGCCGCCGCACTGGTCGGCGCCCTCGCCGAGTCCGTGACGGACCTCGGCGACTGGGGCACGGCCCTCGTGGCCGTCTTCCTGGTGGCCGCCAGCGCCACCATCTGGAAGCTGTCCCGCCGCGAGGTCGTGGACAGCAGCAACGTCGTCGCCGAGGAGCCGGCCGGTGTGGTGACCACCGCGATCGCCGCCGTGACCCCGCCGCCCGCCGGCACCGTCTCCGTCACCGACGGCCTGACGGCCACGATCCCCTCCCCCGCCTCCCCCGCCGCCCCCGCGGCCGGCCCGGCCACCACCGTCTGACCCCGAGGAAGAACCGACATGACAATCGACTGGGCAGCCATCGGCTCCGTCTTCGGCGTCAGCCTCGTGGCCACCGTGGGTCTGGTGACCCTCTTCACCCTCGGCATCAAGGGTCTCTCCGCCCGCGAACGGGCCACGGCCCAGGGCGGCTCCGCGGTCCTCGCCGTCACCGCCGCCTACCTCTGCTTCGCGGCCTGCGCGGCCGCCGTGGCCTACGGCATCCACCTGATCGTGGCCAAGGCCTGACCCGGGCCGCCGCGACCACGGGCCGACCAGAGCCCGGAAGGCTCCTCCCCGACCGGTTCGGGGAGGAGCCTTCGGCGTGCCACGGCAGCCCCACCGGCCCCCCGATGTGGGCCTTCGCACACTCTCCCCGCGCAGGTCAACGGCAAGTTGACGGGTCTTCCGGGGGCGTGGTGGACTGCCGAGGCCATGTACGGCGGCAAGAGAGGAAGCCGGTGTGAATCCGGCGCGGTCCCGCCACTGTCACCGGGGTAGGTAGCCCCGGGAGCCAGGAACTCTCACCGCCGGTCTCGTCGAACCAGGGCGTGGACACCCTGAGTGAGGACACAACGCCATGCGCGGCTGCCGTTCGAGGTTCACCACCAGCCCGGCCACCGACCCCACGGCCGGCTGAGCCGATGGGTGCCGATCGCGTCTTCGCGTACGGCGCCGCCGCCGGCCTCCTCGGGGATCTGCTGCTCGGCGATCCGCGCCGCGGGCATCCGGTCGCCGCGTTCGGACGGGCGGCCGGGGCCGTGGAGCGGGTGCTGTGGCGGGACCACCGCGGGTGGGGCGCGCTGCACACCGCCGTGTGCGCCGGCGGCGCCGTGGCCCTGGGGGCGCTGGCCCAGCGGGCCGTACGGCCGTCCGCCACCGCCTCCGCGCTGCTCACCGCCACCGCCACCTGGGCCGTCGTCGGCGGGACCTCGCTCGCCCGGGAGGCCCGAGCCGTCGGACGCGCCCTGGAGGCGGGGGACGTCGAGGCCGCCCGCGCCCGGCTGCCGCATCTGTGCGGACGTGACCCGCAGGCCCTGGACGCCGACGGGATCGCCCGCGCGGTCGTGGAGTCCGTCGCCGAGAACACCAGCGACGCCGTCGTCGGCGCGCTGGTGTGGGGGGCCGTGGCCGGCGTGCCGGGACTGGTGGGGTTTCGGGCCGTCAACACCCTGGACGCCATGGTGGGCCACAGGTCGGCCCGTTACCGGCGGTACGGGTGGGCCTCCGCCCGCCTGGACGACGTGGCCGGCTGGCCGGGGGCACGGCTGACCGCCGTGCTGGCGACGGTCGCCGGCGGCGACGCCCGTGGCGCCGTACGCGCCTGGCGGGCCGACGCGGCCGGGCACCCGAGCCCCAACGCCGGGCCCGTGGAGGCCTCGTTCGCGGGGGCGCTGGGGGTACGGCTCGGGGGGACGCTGTCGTACGGGGGGCGGATCGAGCATCGGCCCGTGCTGAACGGGGAGGGACGCGCGGTGGCGGTCACGGACATCGGTCGGGCGGTGCGGCTCTCGCGCCGCGTCGGCCTGCTCGCGCTCGGCGTGACGGTCGCCGCGCGCCTCGTCGCGAAGGGACGGACGGCATGAACGGCGGGGGTCTCCTGGTGGCCGGCACCACCTCCGACGCCGGCAAGAGCGTCGTCACCGCCGGGATCTGCCGGTGGCTGGTGCGGCAGGGCGTGAAGGTCGCGCCGTTCAAGGCGCAGAACATGTCGCTCAACTCCTTCGTCACCCGCGAGGGCGCCGAGATCGGGCGGGCGCAGGCCATGCAGGCGCAGGCCTGCCGCATCGAGCCGACCGCGCTGATGAACCCGGTGCTGCTCAAGCCCGGCGGTGAGCAGAGCAGCCAGGTCGTGCTGCTCGGCAAGCCGGTCGGCGAGCTGAGCGCGCGGGGCTACCACGGCGGGCGGCAGCAGAAGCTGCTCGGGACCGTGCTCGACTGTCTCGCCGAGTTGCGGGGCACGTATGACGCGGTGATCTGCGAGGGGGCCGGCAGTCCGGCGGAGATCAACCTGCGCCGGACCGACATCGTGAACATGGGGATCGCCCGCAACGCCGGGCTGCCCGTGCTCGTGGTCGGCGACATCGACCGCGGGGGCGTGTTCGCCTCCTTCTTCGGCACCGTCGCCCTGCTCTCGCCCGAGGACCAGGCGCTCGTCGCCGGGTTCCTGGTCAACAAGTTCCGGGGTGACGTCTCCCTGCTGGAGCCCGGCCTCGACATGCTGCACGGGCTCACCGGGCGGCACACCTACGGCGTCCTGCCCTTCCGGCACGGCCTCGGCATCGACGAGGAGGACGGGCTCAGGGTCTCGCTGCGCGGCACCGTACGCGAGTCCAGCACCGCCCCGCCCGTCGGGGAGGACGTGCTGCGGGTCGCCGTCTGCGCCGTCCCGCTGATGTCCAACTTCACCGACGTGGACGCGCTCGCCGCCGAACCCGGCGTCCTGGTGCGGTTCGTGGACCGGCCGGAGGAACTCGCCGACGCCGACCTCGTCGTGATCCCGGGGACCCGGGGGACGGTCCGGGCCCTGGAGTGGCTGCACGAGCGGGGGCTCGCGGACGCGCTGCGGCGCCGGGCCGCCGAGCAGCGGCCCGTCCTCGGCATCTGCGGCGGCTTCCAGATGCTCGGCGAGCGGATCGAGGACGAGGTGGAGAGCCGGCGGGGCCTGGTGGACGGGCTGGGCGTGCTGCCCGTCCGCGTCCGCTTCGCCCGCGAGAAGACCCTCACCCGGCCCGTCGGGGAGGCCCTCGGCGAGCGGGTCGAGGGGTACGAGATCCATCACGGGGTCGCCGAGGTGACCGGCGGAGACGCCTTCCTGGACGGCTGCCGGGTCGGACAGACCTGGGGCACCCACTGGCACGGCTCACTGGAGTCGGACGGTTTCCGGCGGGCCTTCCTGCGCGAGGTGGCGGCCGCCGCGGGCCGCCGGTTCGTGCCGGCCCCCGACACCTCGTTCGCCGGGCTGCGCGAGGAGCAGCTCGACCGGCTCGGCGACCTGATCGAACAGCACGCGGACACGGACGCGCTCTGGCGGCTCATCGAGTCGGGCGCGCCACAAGGACTGCCTTTCATTCCACCGGGAGCGCCCGCATGAGCACAGTGTTGTTGTTGTCGACCGCCGACACCGATCTGCTGGCGGCCCGGGCCGCCTCCGGCGCCGGCTACCGGATCGGCAATCCGACGCGCATCGACGTGGCCCAGGAGCTGCCCGCCCTGATCGACGGGGCGGACATCGCCGTCGTACGGCTGCTCGGCGGCAAGCGGGCCTGGGAGGACGGGCTCGCCGCGCTGCGGGCCGCCGGGATCCCGACCGTGCTGCTCGGCGGCGAGGCCGTGCCGGACGCGGAGCTGATGGCCGAGTCGTCGGTGCCCGCCGGGGTGGTGGCCGAGGCCCTCAGGTACCTCGTCGAGGGCGGGCCCGCCAACCTGCTGGAGCTGACCCGGTTCCTGTCCGACACCGTGCTGCTGACCGGCGAGGGGTTCGACGGGCCGCGGCAGATGCCCGAGTACGGGGTGCACGGCTCGCGGGTCCGCGAGGACGGCCGCCCGACCGTCGGCGTGCTCTTCTACCGGGCCCACGAACTGAGCGGCAACACCGGCTTCGTGGACACCCTGTGCGACGCCATCGAGGCGCACGGCGCCAACGCCCTGCCGGTGTACTGCGGTTCGCTGCGCGGCGCGGACGCCGGGCTGTACGAGATCCTCGCCGGGGCGGACGCGCTGGTCGCCACCGTCCTGGCCGCCGGCGGCACGCACGCCTCCGAGGCCTCGGCCGGCGGCGACGAGGAGGCCTGGGACATCGGGGCCCTCGCCGACCTCGACATCCCGGTGCTTCAGGGGCTCTGCCTCACCTCCTCGCACGCGGCCTGGGAGGGGTCGGACGCCGCCCTGTCCCCCATGGACGCGGCGATGCAGGTCGCGATCCCGGAGTTCGACGGGCGCCTGATCACGGTCCCGTTCTCCTTCAAGGAGCAGGGCCCCGACGACGTCCCGGTGTACGTCGCCGACCCCGAGCGGGCCGGGCGGGTCGCCGGGATCGCCGTGCGGCACGCACGGCTGGGGTACAAGCCGAACGCCGACAAGCGCGTCGCCCTGGTCTTCACCGCCTACCCGACCAAGCACTCGCGGGTCGGCAACGCGGTCGGCCTGGACACGCCCGCGTCGGCGGTGCGGGTGCTGGACGCGCTCCGGGCGGCCGGTTACGACCTCACCGAGTACCCCTCCGAGGGCGACGAGCTGATCCACCGCCTCATCGAGGCCGGCGGCCACGACGTGGAGTGGCTGACCGAGGAGCAGCTGGCCGCCGCGCCCGCGCGGGTGCCGCTGGCGGACTACCGGGAGTGGTTCGCGCAGCTCGACCCCGCGCTGCGGGACGCGATGACCGAGGCGTGGGGCGAACCGCCGGGCAACCTGTACGTCGACGGCGAGGACATCGTGCTCGCCTCCCTGCGGTTCGGGAACGTCGTCGTCATGATCCAGCCGCCGCGCGGCTTCGGCGAGAACCCGATCGCGATCTACCACGACCCGGACATGCCGCCGTCGCACCACTACATGGCCGCCTACCGCTGGCTGGAGCACGGATTCGGCGCGGACGCGGTCGTGCACATGGGCAAGCACGGCACGATGGAGTGGCTGCCGGGCAAGGGCCTCGGCCTGAGCGCCGGCTGCGCCCCGGACGCGGTCCTCGGGGACCTGCCGCTGATCTACCCGTTCATCGTCAACGACCCGGGCGAGGGCACCCAGGCCAAGCGGCGCGGGCACGCGACCGTCGTCGACCACCTGGTGCCGCCGATGGCCCGCGCCGACACCTACGGCGACCTGGCCAAGCTGGAGCAGCTGCTCGACGAGTACGCGCTCGTCTCCGACCTGGACCCGACGAAGGCACCGGCCGTGCGGGCGCAGATCTGGACGCTGGTCAAGGCCGCCGAGCTCCACCACGACCTGCATGTCGACGAGCAGCCACAGGACGGCGACTTCGACGAGTTCGTGATGCACATCGACGGCTATCTGTGCGAGATCAAGGACGTGCAGATCCGCGACGGTCTGCATGTGCTCGGCGGCGGCCCGGTCGGCGAACCGCGGGTCAACCTGGTGCTCGCCGTGCTGCGCGCCTCGCAGGTGTGGGGCGGGCAGGCCAACGCGCTGCCCGGGCTCAGGGCCGCCTTCGCCGCCCATTTCGGGCTCAGCGAGAAGGAGTTGCTCGCCGAGCCGGGGGCGCCGCTGAAGGTGCCGGCCGAGCTGTCGGACCTGGTCGAGGGTCCGTCGCGGTCCGCGGCCGACGCGATCGACCTGCTGGAGCAGCTGTGCCGCCGGGTCGCGGAGGGCATGGAGCTGCGGGGCTGGGCCGCCGACGACAGCCGGGCGCTGGTGCGGGAGGTGCTCGGCACCGAACTGCCGGACGCCGTCGCGGTGCTGGAGTTCGCCTGCCGGGAGGTCGTGCCGCGGCTCGCGCGCACCACGGACGAGATCACGCACATCCTGCGTGCCCTGGACGGCGGTTACGTGCCGGCCGGCCCGTCCGGCTCGCCCACCCGGGGCCTGGTCAACGTCCTGCCCACCGGCCGCAACTTCTACTCGGTCGACCCCAAGGCCATTCCCTCCCGGCTCAGCTGGGAGGTCGGCCAGTCGCTCGCCGACTCGCTCGTGCAGCGCTACCTCCAGGACACCGGCGAGTACCCGAAGTCGGTCGGCCTGACGGTGTGGGGCACGTCCGCGATGCGCACCCAGGGCGACGACATCGCCGAGATCCTGGCGCTGCTGGGCTGCCGCCCGGTGTGGGACGACGCGTCGCGCCGGGTGACCGGCTTCGAGGTGGTCCCGCTCGACGAGCTGGGCCGGCCGCGCATCGACGTCACGGTGCGTATCTCGGGCTTCTTCCGGGACGCCTTCCCGCACGTGGTCGGGCTGATCGACGACGCGGTGCGCACCGTCGCCGAGCTGGCCGAACCCGCGTCGCGGAACCACGTGAAGGCCCACGCCGACGAGGACACCGCCGAGCACGGCGACCGGCGGCGCGCGACCGCCCGCATCTTCGGCTCCAAGCCGGGCGCGTACGGCGCCGGGCTGCTGCCGCTGATCGACGCCCGCAACTGGCGCTCGGACGCCGACCTCGCCGAGGTGTACGCGGTGTGGGGCGGCTACGCCTACGGACGCGGCCTCGACGGCCGGGCGGCACGCGGCGACATGGAGACCGCGTTCAAGCGGATCGCCGTCGCCGCGAAGAACGTCGACACCCGCGAGCACGACCTCGTCGACGCCGACGACTACTTCCAGTACCACGGCGGCATGGTCGCCATGGTGCGCCATCTGACGGGTGCCAACCCCGAGGCGTACGTGGGTGATTCGGCCACGCCCGACCAGGTGCGGACCCGTACCCTCGGCGAGGAGACGCACCGGGTCTTCCGGGCGCGGGTGGTCAACCCCCGCTGGATGGCGGCCATGCGCCGGCACGGCTACAAGGGCGCCTTCGAGATGGCGGCCACCGTCGACTACCTCTTCGGCTACGACGCCACGGCGGGCGTGGTGGACGACTGGATGTACGAGAAGCTCAGCGCGGAGTACGTCTTCGACGCGGAGAACCGCGACTTCATGAAGAAGTCCAACCCGTGGGCGCTGCGCGGGATCACCGAACGGCTCCTGGAGGCCGCCGACCGGGGCCTGTGGGCCGAACCGGACGCGGAGACCCTGGAGCGGCTGCGCGCCACCTACCTGGAACTGGAAGGCGACTTGGAGGGCGACGAACAGTGAGCACCCCCTTCCCCTTTACCGCCGTCGTCGGTCAGGACGACCTGCGGCTGGCTCTGCTGCTGAACGCCGTCTCCCCGGCGGTCGGCGGCGTGCTGGTGCGTGGTGAGAAGGGCACCGCCAAGTCGACGGCGGTGCGGGCCCTCTCGGCACTGCTGCCGGCCGTGGACGTCGTCTCGGACTGCCGTTTCTCCTGCGACCCGGACGCCCCGGACCCGGCCTGCCCGGACGGCCCGCACGAGCCCGGCGCCTTCGAGTCCCGGCCGGCGCGGATGGTCGAGCTGCCGGTGGGCGCCTCGGAGGACCGGCTGGTCGGCGCCCTCGACATCGAACGGGCCCTCGCCGAGGGCGTGAAGGCCTTCGAGCCGGGCCTGCTGGCCGACGCGCACCGGGGCATCCTCTACGTGGACGAGGTCAACCTCCTCCACGACCACCTGGTCGACCTGCTGCTGGACGCGGCCGCGATGGGCGCGTCGTACGTGGAGCGCGAGGGGGTGTCCGTACGGCACGCCGCGCGTTTCCTGCTCGTCGGCACCATGAACCCCGAGGAGGGCGAACTGCGGCCGCAGTTGCTCGACCGGTTCGGGCTGACCGTCGAGGTGGCCGCCTCCCGCGAACCCGACCAGCGGGTGGAGGTGGTACGGCGGCGGCTCGCCTACGACGACGACCCCGCGGGCTTCGCGACGCGCTGGGCCGGCGAGGAGAGCGCCGTACGGCAGCGGATCGTGGCGGCACGGGAGTTGCTGCCGTCGGTGCGGCTGGGCGACGGGGCGCTGCGGCAGATCGCGGCGACCTGCGCGGCCTTCGAGGTCGACGGGATGCGCGCCGACATCGTGATGGCGCGTACGGCGACCGCGCTGGCCGCGTGGGCCGGGCGGACGGACGTGCTGGCCGAGGACGTGCGGCAGGCCGCGCTGCTCGCGCTGCCGCACCGCAGGCGCCGCAACCCCTTCGACGCGCCGGGACTCGACGAGGACAAGCTGGACCGGACGCTGGAGGAGTTCGCCGGGCAGGACGGCAGCGACGACGATCCGGACCCCGACGGTCCTGACGGTCCCGACGGTCCCGGTGGGGGCGGCGGGCGGCCGGGGCCCGACGAGGGGCCGCAGGACGACGGCGGCCCGGACGGCGCCGCCCGGCCGGAGGCCGGCGAGGGCGACGACGTGCCGGGGCAGGCGGGGGGCGGCGAGCAGGCTCCGGTGCGGGCCGCCGAGCCCTTTCGCACCAAGGTGCTGAGCGTGCCGGGGCTCGGCGAGGGGGCCGCCGGGCGGCGGTCCCGGGCGCGCACCGAGCACGGGCGCACCACGGGCGCGCGCCGGCCGCGCGGCTCCCTGACCAAGCTGCACCTGGCGGCGACCGTGCAGGCCGCCGCGCCGCACCAGCGGGCGCGCGGGCGGTCCGGGCCGGGGCTCGTGGTCCGGCGGGACGATCTGCGGCAGGCGACCCGGGAGGGGCGCGAGGGCAATCTCGTCCTGTTCGTGGTGGACGCGTCCGGGTCGATGGCGGCCCGGCAGCGGATGAGCGCCGTGAAGGGGGCCGTGCTGTCGCTGCTGCTCGACGCCTACCAGCGGCGGGACAAGGTGGGGCTGGTGACGTTCCGGGGCTCGGCGGCCGAGGTGGCGCTGCCGCCGACCTCGTCCGTGGACGCGGCGGCGGCCCGGCTGGAGTCGCTGCCGACGGGCGGGCGTACGCCGCTGGCGGCCGGGCTGCTCAAGGCGCACGACGTGCTGCGGGTGGAACGGCTGCGGGATCCCGCGCGGCGGGCGCTGGTCGTGGTCGTGACCGACGGACGGGCCACCGGAGGCCCGGAGCCGGTGGCGCTCGCCGGGCGGGCGGCCCGGCTGTTCGCGGCCGAGGGGGTCGCCTCGGTGGTCGTGGACTGCGAGTCGGGGCCGGTGCGGCTCGGGCTCGCCGCCCAGCTCGCCGGTGAACTGGGCGCGACGGCGGTGACGCTCGACGAACTGCGGGCGGACTCGATCGCCGGACTGGTGAAGGACGTACAGAGGAGGGCCGCGTAATGCCGCAGGGACAGCCGAGTGTCGTGCCCGACGACGGCCTGACGACCCGCCAGCGGCGCAACCGGCCGCTCGTCGTGGTGCACACCGGGATCGGCAAGGGGAAGTCCACCGCCGCCTTCGGGCTCGCGCTGCGGGCCTGGAACCAGGGGTGGCCGATCGGGGTGTTCCAGTTCGTCAAGTCGGCGAAGTGGAAGGTCGGCGAGGAGAACGCGCTGCGGGTGCTGGGCGCCTCCGGCGAGGGCGGGTCCGTCGACTGGCACAAGATGGGCGAGGGCTGGTCCTGGGTCCAGCGCGACGCGCAGATGGACAACGAGGAGAAGGCCCGGGAGGGCTGGGAGCAGGTCAAGCGGGACCTGGCCGCCGAGACGTACCGGCTGTACGTGCTGGACGAGTTCGCGTACCCGATGCACTGGGGCTGGGTGGACACCGACGAGGTGGTGGAGGTGCTGCGGAACCGGCCCGGGACCCAGCACGTCGTGATCACCGGCCGGAACGCGCCGGAGAAGCTCGTCGCCCTCGCCGACCTCGTCACCGACATGTCCAAGGTCAAGCACCCGATGGACGCGGGGCAGAAGGGGCAGAGGGGCATCGAGTGGTGATGTCCTGCGTCCCCCGGCTGGTCGTCGCCGCGCCGTCGTCCGGCAGCGGCAAGACCACCGTCGCCACGGGGCTGATGGCCGCGTTCGCCGCGCGGGGGCTCGCCGTGTCCGCGCACAAGGTCGGACCGGACTACATCGACCCCGGGTACCACTCGCTCGCCACCGGGCGGGCGGGGCGGAACCTGGACGCGTACCTGTGCGGGCCGGAGCTGGTCGGCCCGCTGTTCGCGCACGGCGCGCGGGGGTGCGATCTGGCCGTCGTCGAGGGCGTGATGGGGCTGTACGACGGGGCCGCCGGGGAGGGGGAGCTGGCGTCCACGGCGCAGGTGGCGAAGCTGCTGCGGGCGCCGGTGGTGCTGGTCGTGGACGCGTCCTCGCAGTCGCGGTCGGTGGCGGCGCTGGTGCACGGGTTCGCGTCGTGGGATCCGCAGGTGCGGATCGGGGGCGTGATCCTGAACAAGGTGGGGTCGGACCGGCACGAGGAGCTGCTGCGGGAGGCGCTGGAGGCCGCCGGGGTGCCGGTGCTCGGGGTGCTGCGGCGGGTGGCGCGGGTGGACACGCCGTCGCGGCATCTGGGGCTGGTGCCGGTGGCGGAGCGGCGGGCGGACGCCGTCGAGGCGGTGGCGGCGATGGCCGCGCAGGTCTCTCAGGGGTGCGATCTGGAGGGGCTGCTGGAGCTGGCGCGGGGTGCGGGGACGGTGCCGGGCACGGCCTGGGACGCGGCCGAGGCGCTGGCGTCCCTGCCTGTCCCGGCCCAGGGCGCCGCCGCCCCGTCGGCGGCCTCCGGGTCCCCGGCCCGGCCCGGCCTGCCTCGTCCCCAGGCGCCGGACGGGCCGGAGGGGACGGCTGTGCGGGTCGCCGTCGCCGGGGGGCAGGCCTTCACGTTCTCCTACGCCGAGCACGCCGAGCTGCTCGTCGCCGCCGGTGCCGAGGTGGTGGTGTTCGACCCGCTGCGGGACGAGCGGCTGCCAGAGGGAACGGACGGGCTGGTGATCGGGGGCGGGTTCCCCGAGGTGTACGGCGGTGAGCTGTCGGCGAACGAGTCGCTGCGCAAGGACATCGCCGCGCTCGCGGACCGGGGCGCTCCGGTCGCCGCCGAGTGCGCCGGTCTGCTGTACCTGTGCCGGGAGCTGGACGGGCTGCCCATGTGCGGGGTGCTGGACGCGAGCGCGCGGATGTCGGAACGGCTCACCCTGGGGTACCGGGACGCCGTCGCGGTGAGCGACAGTGTGCTGGCCGCCGCGGGAACGCGGATGCGGGGGCACGAGTTCCACCGGACCGTGGTCGAGCCGGGGGCCGGTGCGGCGCCCGCCTGGGGGGTGCGTACCCCCCGGCCGCACGTCGAAGGTTTCGTACAGCGGAGTGTGCACGCGAGTTATCTGCACACGCACTGGGCGTCCGAGCCCGGTGTGGCCCGGAGGTTCGTGGAGAGGTGCCGGACGTCATGAGCAACAGCAGGCTGGTCGGAGTCGGTGTGGGACCCGGCGACCCCGAGCTGGTGACGGTCAAGGGGGTCAACGCCCTGCGCGCGGCCGCCGTCGTCGTCGTACCGGTGATGGACACCGGTGAGCGGGGGCGGGCGGAGGCCACGGTGCTGCACTACGTGGGCGCCGACAAGGTCGTACGGGTCGTCTTCGCGCTGAACGAGCGCAGTGACCGGGAGCGGCGGGAGGCCGCCTGGGACGCGGCGGGCGCCAAGGTCGCGGAGCTGCTGCGCGAGCACGGGTCCGTCGCCTTCGCCACCATCGGCGACCCGAACGTGTATTCGACATTCACCTATCTCGCGCAGACCATCGCCGAGCTGGTCCCGGACGTGACCGTCGGGACCGTGCCCGGGATCACCGCCATGCAGGACCTCGCCGCCCGCTCCGGCGCCGTGCTCACCGAGGGCACCGAACCGCTGACGCTGGTGCCGGTGACGGCGGGCGCGGCGGTGCTCAAGGAGGCGCTGAGCGGGCCGGGGACGGTCGTCGCGTACAAGTTCGGGCGGCAGGCCGGCGAGGTGGCCGAGGCGCTGCGGGAGACCGGGCGGGTCGAGGACGCGGTGTGGGGGTCGGCGCTGGGCCTGGACGAGGAGTCCATCCGGCCCGCCGCCGAGCTCGACGGCGCCCCGCTGCCGTACCTCTCCACGCTCATCGCGCCCCCGCGCCGGGACGGCGGCAGAGGCGGGAAACTGTGAGCGATCGGCCGTCAGCCCGAGATGCCCACGACCAGCCAGATGAACGCCGCGCCCGCCACCGTGCACAGCAGCGTCGAGCGGGCCGGGTGCTCGTGGTGGGCCTCGGGCAGGATCTCGGCGGCGGCGAGGTAGAGCAGGACACCGCCGAAGAGGCCGAGATAGCCGCCCAGCACCTCCTCCGGGATGGTCAGGAAGATCGTGGAGAGGGCGCCGACGACCGGTGCGCAGGCGTCGGCGAACAGCATCGCCACCGCCCGGCGGCGGGCGTTGCCGTACAGGCTCGTGATGGTGAAGGTGTTGAAGCCGTCCGCGAAGTCGTGGGCGATGACCGCCAGCGCGACGGCCGTGCCCATGCCGCCGCCCACCTGGAAGGCCGCGCCGATGGCCACGCCGTCCATCGCGCTGTGGCCGACCATCGCGGCGGCCGCCGTCAGGCCCACCTCGGGCGCCCGGTGACCGTGCTCGTCGCCGCCGTGCGCGGCCTGGCGGGCGGCGAGGGTCCGCTCCACCAGATGGGCCAGCAGGAAACCGGCCACGAACAGGAGCAGGGCCGCCGGTACGCCGAAGATCTCGCGGTCGGCCGCGCGCAGCGCCTCCGGCAGCAGGTCGAGGCCGACCACCCCGAGCATCAGTCCGCCGGCCAGGCCCAGGACCAGATGGCGACGGTCGGTCACGCGCTGTGCCGTCCAGCCGCCGGCCAGCGTCATCAGGAACGCGCCGAGCGCGACGAAGACCGCCATCTGCCCTTGGTATCCGATGGACCCGCCTCAGCGCACATCCAGCAGCACCCGTAACACCCTTTGTCCAGAGAGGACCGAAATTTCATGGCCGATGCCGCAGCCGCCGCCCCCGCCGGCAAGGTGACCTTCGTCGGCGCCGGCCCCGGCGCCGCCGATCTGCTGACCTTCCGGGCCGCGCGCGCGATCGCCGAGGCCGATGTCGTGATCTGGGCCGCGAGCCTGGTCCAGGAGGAGGTCCTCCGGCACGCGCGCGAGGACGCGGAGATCCTCGACTCCGCGACGATGTCGCTGGAGGACGTCGTCGCCGTCTACGAGCGGGCCCGCGCCGACGGGCTGCGGGTCGCCAGGATCCACTCCGGGGACCCGGCGCTCTGGGGCGGCACCCAGGAGCAGGTGGACCGGTGTGCCGCGATCGGCGTCGAGGTCGAGATCGTGCCCGGCGTCTCCTCCTTCTCGGCCGTCGCCGCGCTCGCCCGGCGCGAGCTGACCATTCCCGAGGTCGCCCAGTCCGTCGTGCTGACCCGGCTCGGCGGCGGCAAGACCCCGATGCCGCCCGGCGAGGAGGTCCGGGAGTTCGCCCGGCACGGCACCACCATGGCGGTCTTCCTGTCCGCCGCCCGCAGCGGGCAGCTGGTCCGGGAGCTGCTGGAGGGCGGCTACCCGACGAACACGCCCGTCGTCGTCGCCTACCAGGCGACCTGGCCGGAGGAGCTGATCGTGCGGTGCACGATCGAGACGCTGGAGGAGACGGTGAAGGAGCACAAGCTCTGGAAGCACACCCTCTTCCTGGTCGGCCCGGCCCTGGACGCCCGGGGCACCCGCTCGCACCTCTACCACCCCGGCCACTTCCACGGCTTCCGCAAGGCCGACCCCGAGGCCCGGCGGGCGCTGCGCGAGCGGGGAGCGAGTACGTGATCACGGTCGTCGGTACGGGGACGGGCACGCCGGTCCCGCCCGAGGCGCTGGCCGGGGCCGAGCTGGTGGTCGGCGGGCTGCGGCACCTGGAGGCGGTACGGCTGCCCCCGGGCTCCGAACGGGTCGTCCTCGGGCCGCTGGCCCCCGCGCTCGACACCGTCGAGGAGTACGTCCGCAAGGACCGCTCCGTGGCCGTGCTGGCCTCCGGCGACCCCGGGTTCTTCGGGATCGTGCGGGCGCTGGCGGAGCGGTTCGGGGCGGACGCGCTGGACGTGCGGCCCGGTGTGTCCTCCGTGGCGACCGCGTTCGCGCGGATCGGGCTGCCCTGGGACGACGCGGTCGTGGTGAGCGCGCACGGACGGGACCCGCGGACGGCGGTGAACGTCTGCCGGGCGCACCCGAAGGTGGCGGTGCTGACCGGACCGGGGGCGGGTCCGGCGGAGCTGGGCGCGGCGCTGCGGCAGGCGCCGGGCTCCGGCGCGCGTTGCCTGGTCGTCGCCTCGGCGCTCGGTTCCGCGCGGGAGCGGCTGGAGCGGGTCACCCCGGCCGAGGCCGCCGCCCGGGACTGGGGACCGGACGTCAGCGTGGTGCTGTGCCTGGACGGGACCCGGGCGCTCGGTGGCGTCCGTACGGTCGCCGGAGCCCTTGCCGCGCCCGCCGGATGGGCCCTGGACGAGGGCGAGTTCGCCCACCGCGACTCGATGATCACCAAGTTCGAGGTACGGGCGCTGGCGCTGGCCCGGCTCGGGCCCCGGCCGGGCGACCTGGTCTGGGACGTCGGCGCGGGCTCCGGGTCCGTGGCGGTGGAGTGCGCCCGGCTCGGCGCCGCCGCCGTCGCCGTGGAGCGGGCGGCGGACGGGGTCGGCCGGATCACCGCCAACGCGCGGGCGCACGGCGTGTACGTGGACGTGGTGCACGGATCGGCGCCGGACGCGCTGGCCGCGCTCCCCGACCCCGACGCCGTGTTCGTCGGCGGGGGCGGGGCCTGTCTGCCCGCCGTCGTCACCGCGTGCGCGCAGCGGGCCCGGCGGACGGTGGTGGTCGCGATGGCCGCCCTGGACCGGGTGCCGGCGGCCCGCGCGGCGCTGACCGGTGCCGGGTTCACCTGCGACGGGGTGCTGTTGCAGTCCTCGCGCCTCGCGCCCCTGCCGGGTGATGTGACCCGGCTGGCGGCGACCAATCCCGTGTTCCTGCTGTGGGGGTCCCGGATCCCCGTCCCTGAAGAAGGAGTTGCTCTGTGATCGGCCTCATTTCCGCCACCGCGGCGGGGGCGGCGGCGCGCGACCGGCTGGCCGCGGCGTGGCCGGACCGTGCCCGGGTGTACGACGGTCCCGTCGGGGACGCCGTGCGGTCCGCGTTCGCGGAGTGCGAGCAGCTGGTGTGTTTCCTGGCCACGGGTGCGGTGGTGCGGCTGATCGCCCCGCTGCTGGACGGCAAGTCGGCCGACCCTGGGGTGGTGTGCGTCGACGAGGGCGGCCGGTTCGCCGTGTCGCTGCTCGGCGGTCACGGCGGCGGCGCGAACGAACTCGCCCACGAGGTCGGTGAGTTGCTGGCCGCTCAGCCGGTGGTGACGACGGCCACCGACTCCGTCGGACTGGCGGGGCTCGACACCCTCGGCCTGCCCGTGGAGGGTTCGGTGGCGGCCGTGTCGCGGGCGCTGCTGGACGGCGAACCGGTCGCGCTGCGCGCCGAGTCGCCCTGGCCGCTGCCTCCGCTGCCGCTGGCCGAGGAGGGTGCCTACACGGTCCGCCTGACCGACCGCGCGGTCGAACCAGCCGAGAACGAGGTGCTGTTGCGCCCGCCGTCCCTCGTCGTCGGTGTCGGCGCCTCCAGGGGCGCCCCCGCGGACGAGGTGCTCGACCTGGTCGGCGCGGCCCTGCGGGAGGCGGGGCTGTCCCCCCGCAGCATCGCCGAACTGGCCACCGTCGACGCCAAGGCCGGGGAGCCGGGGATCGTCGAGGCGGCCGCGCGGCTCGGGGTGCCCGTGGTGACCCACTCCGCCGAGGAGCTGGCCGGGGTCCGGGTGCCCAACCCCTCGGACGCCCCCCTCGCCGCCGTCGGCACCCCGTCCGTCGCCGAGGCCGCCGCGCTGGTGGGCGGCGGTGAACTCCTCGTCCCCAAGCGGAAGTCGGTGCGCGAGGACGGCCGGCCCGCCATGGCGACCTGTGCCGTCGTACGGCGTCCCGGGCGCGGCCGGCTCGCGGTGGTCGGGCTCGGGCCGGGCGCCCGCGACCTGCTCACCCCGCGCGCCAGGGCCGAACTGCGGCGCGCCTCCGTACTGGTCGGGCTCGACCAGTACGTCGACCAGATCCGCGACCTGCTGCGGCCCGGGACCCGGATCCTGGAGTCGGGGCTCGGCGCCGAGGAGGAGCGGGCCCGGACGGCCGTCGCCGAGGCGCGGGCCGGGCAGGCCGTCGCGCTGATCGGCAGCGGGGACGCGGGCGTGTACGCGATGGCCTCGCCCGCGCTGGCCGAGGCCTCGGACGACATCGACGTGATCGGTGTGCCCGGTGTCACCGCAGCGCTCGCCGCCGGGGCGATCCTGGGCGCGCCGCTGGGCCACGACCACGTCTCCATCAGCCTCTCCGACCTGCACACGCCGTGGGAGGTCATCGAGCGGCGGGTGCGGGCGGCCGCCGAGGCGGACATCGTCGTGACGTTCTACAACCCGCGCTCCCGCGGCCGTGACTGGCAGCTGCCGAAGGCGCTCGCGATCCTCGCCGGGCACCGCGAGCCGTCGACGCCGGTCGGTGTCGTGCGCAACGCCTCGCGCCCCGACGAGTCGAGCCGGCTGACCACCCTGGGCGCGCTCGACCCGGCGTGGGTCGACATGATGACCGTCGTGACCGTGGGCAACACCGCGACCCGGGACATCGCCGGGCGTATGGTCACCCCGCGCGGCTACCGCTGGCAGGAAGGCTCTCAGGAGGAGGCCGAGTGAACCGGGTCGTGCACCCCATCGAGCAGGAGTCCTTCCGGCGGCTGCGCGCCCGCCTGGACACCTCGCACTTCCCGCCGCTGACCCGGGCGGTGGTGGAGCGGGTCATCCACTCCGCCGCCGACCTGGAGTACGCGGCCGACCTCGTGACCGACGAGGGCGCCCTGGAGAAGGCCCACGCGGCGCTGCACGCCGGGGCGCCGGTCGTCGTGGACGTGGAGATGGTCGCCGCCGGCATCACCCGCCGGGAGACGGTCTGCCGGCTGCGGGACGCCGTGGCCGGGCCGGGGCTGACCCGTTCGGCACACGCGGTCCGGCTGGCGTACGAGCAGGTCGGGCCGGGCGCCCTCTGGGTGATCGGCTGTGCGCCGACCGCCCTGGAGGAGCTGCTGACGCTGGACGCCGCCCCCGCGCTCGTGATCGGTCTGCCGGTAGGTTTCGTCGGCGCGGCCGAGTCCAAGGCCGCGTTGCGGGAGAGCGGACTGCCCGCCGTGAGCAACGTGTCCGAGAAGGGCGGTTCGGCGGTCGCCGCCGCCGCGCTCAACGCCCTGCTGTACCACCCTGTTTCGCATACCGAGGAGAAATCGTGACCACCCCGCCGCCCGCCCTGCTCATCGCCGGCCACGGCACCCGGGACGACGCCGGGGCCGAGGCGTTCCGTGACTTCGTCAGGGAGCTGGGGCGCCGCCACCCCGAACTGCCCGTCGCGGGAGGCTTCATCGAGCTGTCCCCGCCGCCGCTGGGCGAGGCCGTCACCGAGCTGGTGGAGAAGGGGGTGCGCCGGTTCGCCGCCGTACCGCTGATGCTGGTGTCCGCCGGGCACGCCAAGGGCGACATCCCGGCCGCGCTCGCCCGCGAGAAGGAGCGGCACCCGGGGCTGTCGTACACCTACGGCCGTCCGCTGGGTCCGCACCCCTCGCTGCTGGCGGTCCTGGAGCGGCGGCTGGACGAGGCGCTGGGTGCCGACGGGGGGCGTACCCCGCTGGACCGGGAGGACGTGACCGTGCTGCTGGTCGGGCGCGGTTCGACCGACCCCGACGCCAACGCCGAGGTGCACAAGGCGGCCCGGCTGCTGTGGGAGGGGCGCGGGTACGCCGGTGTGGAGACGGCGTTCGTGTCGCTGGCGGCGCCGGACGTGCCCGGCGGGCTCGACCGGTGCCTGAAGCTGGGGGCGCGCCGGATCGTGGTCCTGCCGTACTTCCTGTTCACCGGGATCCTGCCGGAGCGGGTGCGGCAGCAGGCCGAGGGCTGGGCGGCCGCGCACCCGGAGGCCGAGGTGCGTACGGCGGACGTCATCGGGCCCGAGCCGGAGCTGCTCGACCTGGTGATGGAGCGCTACCGGGAGGCGGTCGAGGGCGATCTGCGGATGAACTGCGACTCGTGCGTGTACCGGATCGCGCTGCCCGGGTTCGAGGACAAGGTCGGTCTGCCGCAGCAGCCGCACTTCCACCCGGACGACGACGGTCACCATCACGGGCACCATCACCACGGCGGACACGCCCATGCACACTGACGGGGGCTCCAGACAGACCCACGATCTGCGGCACCACGGCGACGCCGAGGTCCGTGACGACGGCTCCGCGCTCGTCGACCTCGCGGTCAACGTGCGCGGCGGGACTCCCCCGGTCTGGCTGCGGGAGCGGATCGCCGGGTCGCTGGGCTCTCTCGCGGCCTACCCCGACGGGCGGGCCGCGCGGGCGGCGGTGGCGGCCCGGCACGGGCTGCCGGTGGAGCGGGTGCTGCTGACGGCGGGCGCGGCGGAGGCGTTCGTCCTGCTGGCGCGGGCGCTGGAGGTGCGCCGGCCGGTGGTCGTGCACCCGCAGTTCACCGAGCCGGAGGCGGCGCTGCGGGACGCCGGGCACTCGGTGGACCGGGTGCTGCTGCGGGAGGCCGACGGCTTCCGGCTCGATCCGGCCGCTGTCCCCGAGGACGCCGACCTGGTGGTGATCGGCAACCCGACCAACCCGACGTCCGTGCTGCATCCCGCCGGCGCGCTGGCCCGGCTCGCCCGGCCCGGGCGGACCCTGGTGGTGGACGAGGCGTTCATGGACGCGGTGCCGGGTGAGCGGGAGGCGCTGGCCGGGCGGACCGACGTACCGGGGCTCGTGGTGCTGCGCAGTCTGACGAAGACGTGGGGGCTGGCCGGGCTGCGGATCGGCTATGTGCTCGCCGCGCCGGACGTCGTCGCCGGGCTGGAGCGGGCGCAGCCGCTGTGGCCGGTGTCGACGCCGGCGCTGGCGGCGGCCGAGGCGTGTGTGGCGCCCCGCGCGCTGGCGGAGGCGGCGCACGCGGCGCACCGGATGGCGGCCGACCGGGCCCATCTCGTGGCGGGGCTGGAGGAGTTCGCGCCGGAGGGGGTGCGGGTGGCGGGTCCCGCGGAGGGGCCGTTCGTGCTGGTGCGGGTGGCGGGGGCCGAGGCCGTGCGGCGGCAGCTGCGGGCGCTGGGGTACGCGGTGCGGCGGGGGGACACGTTTCCCGGCCTCGACGGGGAGTGGGTGCGGATCGCCGTGCGCGACCGGGTGACGGTGAACGGGTTCCTACAGGCGTTCGACCAGGCGCTGACGCTGGTGCGCGGCTGAGGGAGCCGCGCGGCGGCAGCCGCACACCGGCTGCCGCCCCGGGCACCCCGCGGGGTGCTATCGGCGCCGTCGGGCCAGGGTCAGCGCTCCGCCGCCGCCCACCAGCAGCGCCAGCGCCCCGCCCACCAGGTACGGCGTCACCGGACTCCCGCCCGTCTCGGCCAGCTTGGTCTCCTTGACCGGGGCCCCTTGCGCCCTGACGTCGGTCACCGGTTTCGCCGGGTCGGCCGGTTTCGCCGGGTCGGCCGGTTTCGCCGGGTCGGCCGGTGCCTTCGGGGTCTCGCAGGTCGCCTTGGCCAGGGTCAGCGTCCCCTCGACGTCCGCGACGTTCAGCTTGAGCGGGTCGACGGAGACCTTGAGTTCGAGGGCGCTGGCGGCGGCCGTGGTGGACGTCGTCTCGCGCTTGGACAGGTCGAGGCGGACCTCGCCGACGCCGGGGACCCTGACGTCGGTGGGGCCGCCCGCGCTCAGCGTCACCCGCCTGCCCAGCACGGTGACGGCGCCGAGCACGTCGGCCGTGGCCTCCGGCCGCCTGCCGGTCTCGCAGGTGGCCCTGGACGTGACCGCGTCGAGTTCGACGAGGGACAGCAGGGGCAGGCCGGGCAGGTGCAGCCGGGCGTGGGAGAGGTGCACCGAGCCCTCGGCGCGTCCGTCGGAGACCGTCGCCTTCGCGGCGGCCACGTCGGCGCCGAGGACGCTGAACGGCTTGCCGTCGTCGACTCCGTCGAGGGTGGCGGTGAGCCCGGTGCGGTCGGCGCTGCGCGGTGCCTGGACCTCGTTCAGGGAGACCGCGAGCGGGACGTTCACGGTCTTGTCCAGGAGCGACACGTCCAGGGCGGTGCGCAGTACGACGGCGCTCGCGCGGCCCTGTCCGGTGGTCGCGTGCGCGGCGCCCGCGCCGGCCAGGACCGCGGGACCTGCGGCCAGGACCGTGGCCGCCGCGACGGTCGCGAGACGGCGTGCGGGCATGCGGAAGGTATGGCTGTTCAAGGTGGTGGGACCCCCAGAGGAAACTTGCTCGGGACCCGCCAAGAATTACGCACCGAGAGTGAAGGGTCAGCGATCCCGCGTGACTTCACTCATTAGTGGACTTTCCGTGAATCTATTCGAACCGGCATGCACAGCAGTTCCTTTACTCGACGACCCGCCCGTTCAGCACCACCCGTCGGGGGGACGCGAGGACGCGCACGTCGGCGCGCGGGTCGCTCTCGTACACCACCAGGTCCGCCGGTGCGCCCTCCTCCAGGCCGGGCCTGCCGAGCCAGGCGCGGGCCGCCCAGCTGGTCGCGGCGAGCGCGTCGGCCGGCGGGATTCCGGCGGTCACCAGCTCGGCGACCTCGGCGGCGACCAGACCGTGGGCGAGGGAGCCGCCGGCGTCCGTGCCGACGTACACCGGGATGCCGGCGTCGTAGGCGTCGCGGACGGTGTCGTAGCGGCGTTCGTGGAGCCTGCGCATATGGGCCGACCAGCGCGGGAACTTGGCCTCGCCGCCCGCCGCCAGGTCGGGGAAGGTGGCGATGTTGACGAGGGTGGGGACGATCGCGACCCCGCGTTCGGCGAAGAGCGGGATCAGGTCCGCCGTCAGTCCCGTCGCGTGCTCGATGCAGTCGATGCCCGCCTCGACCAGGTCCCGCAGGGAGTTCTCGGCGAAGCAGTGGGCGGTGACCCGGGCGCCGAGCCGGTGGGCCTCGGCGATGGCCGCCTCGGCCGCGTCGCGGGGCCAGCTGGGTGCCAGGTCGCCGAGGTCGCGGTCGATCCAGTCGCCGACCAGCTTGACCCAGCCGTCGCCGCGCCGGGCCTCCCGGGCGACGTGGGCGACCAGCTCCTCCGGCTCGATCTCGTGGGCGTAGTTCCTTATGTAGCGGCGGGTGCGGGCGATGTGCCGGCCGGCCCGGACGATCTTCGGGAGGTCGTCGCGATCGTCGACCCAGCGGGTGTCCGAGGGCGAACCGGCGTCCCGGATGAGGAGGGTGCCGGCCTCACGGTCGGTGAGCGCCTGCTTCTCGGCCGTCGCCGCGTCGACCGGGCCGTGCGGGCCGAGGCCTACGTGGCAGTGGGCGTCGACGAGGCCGGGGAGGGTCCAGCCCTCGACGGTCCGGACGTCACGGACGCCGGCGGGGCGGTCGTAGGAGATCCGGCCGCCCACCACCCACAGTTCGTCGCGGACGTCCTCGGGCCCCGCGAGGATCCGGCCCTTCACGTGCAGCACCGCTCGATCGCTCATGGGGGTCAGCCTAGGACGACGGGAAGTCCCCGATCGATGCGGCTCAGCAGCCGGCCGCCGTGCACGCCGGGGGCGTCGAAGGGGCGCGGGTCGTCCTCGCCGTCGGCGCGGAGCACCTCCGGGACGAGGACGGCGGCCGGGTCGACGTCCTGGGCGAGGTCGAGGTAGCGGGGCGCGACGACGGGGCCGTGCAGGGTGCCGCCGACGAGGTCGGGGCAGAACCCGCCGGACAGGACGGTCGCCCTGGCCCGCAGATCGCGCTCGATCATGACGAGCTTGTCGGTCATGTTGCCGATGAAGGCGTCCACGGTGACGCTGCCCAGCACCAGCAGCTTGGCGTCGCCCTCCAGGTAGACGTTGGCGGCGCGCAGGTCGCCCAGGACGACCAGGGCCGGGCAGCCGTCGTCGAGGTTGACGATGTTGCCCTCGACGGTGAGGTCGCCGTCGACCACGATCCCGGTCCCGGACGTCTCGGCGGCGTCCAGGTCCAGCTCGCCGGTGATCGTGTGCGGTCCGGGGAGCACGTCGTAGGGCTCCTCGTAGAGGTTCTCGTACGACGACCCGGGCAGCCCGCGCCGCTCGAACAGGGCGACGGCGTCGTCCCAACCCTGCTCCAGGTGCTGTGTGTTCATGGCGGAACCCTCGCACACGGCACCGACACCGGGGTCCGTCGGGCGGTCAGTGCCCGTCCGGCCGGTCCGGGGTCTCCTCCTCCATCCGGGCCATGGCCGGGTCGAGGAGCCGGGAGAGGAAGTGGCGGGTGCGGTCGTGGGCGGGGTCGCCGATGACCCGGCCGGGGGTGCCGTCCTCGACCACGACCCCGGCGTCCATGAAGACGACCCGGTCGGCGGCCTCCTTCGCGAAGGTCATCTCGTGGGTGACGACCATCATGGTCATGCCCTCCCGGGCCAGCATCCGCATGACCGCGAGGACGTCCCCGACCAGTTCGGGGTCGAGGGCCGAGGTCGGCTCGTCGAAGAGCATCACCTCGGGGCCCATCGACAGGGCGCGGGCGATGGCCACGCGCTGCTGCTGGCCGCCGGAGAGGGAGGCGGGGTAGGCGCCGGCCTTCTCGGAGAGGCCGACCCGCCGGAGGTTCTCGGCGGCCACCTTCGCCGCGGTCCCCCTGTCCCGCCGCAGGACCCGGCGCTGGGGCAGCGTGAGGTTCTCGGTGACCGTGAGGTGCGGGAAGAGGTTGAACTGCTGGAAGACCATGCCGATACGGCGGCGTACGGCGTCGATGTCGACGTCGGGGTCGGTCAGCTCGGTGCCGCCGACGAACACCTGGCCCCGGGTGGGCTCCTCCAGCAGGTTGAGGCAGCGCAGGAGGGTCGACTTGCCGGAGCCGGAGGGGCCGATGACGCAGACGACCTCGCCCTGTGCGATCTCCAGGTCGATGCCGCGCAGCACCTCGTTGCCGCCGAACGACTTGTGCAGGCCCCTGACCTCGATCTCGGGTCGGCTCATGTGACGGCCTCCCGGGCCTTGGCCTCCATGCGGCGCACGACGAGGCCGAGCGGGATCGTGACCAGCAGGTAGCACAGGCCGGCGACGAGGATCGGCGTGGAGTTGGCGGTGGTGCTGGCCAGGTCACGGCCGTACTTGGACAGTTCGCGCTCCTCCAGGGTGACGCCGAGGAAGAGCACCAGGGAGGAGTCCTTGAAGAGCAGGACCAGTTCGTTGGTCAGCGGCGGGAGGATGATGCGGAACGCCTGCGGGACGACGATCGAGGCCATCGCGCGTGCCGGCGAGAAGCCCAGTGAACGGGCCGCCTCCAGCTGGCCCCTGGGGACCGCCTGGATGCCCGCGCGGATCGTCTCGGCCATGTAGGCGGCGGCGACCAGGCCGAGCGCGAGGGCCACCTTGCCGTAGGTGCCGCCGACGATCTCCGTGCCGGGGAAGGCGAGCGGGACGGCGACGCCGATGAAGATGAAGATCAGCAGGGCGGGCAGGCCCCGGAAGATCTCGATGTAGACGCCGGCCAGCCAGCGGTACGGGCCGACCGACGACAGGCGCATCAGGGCGATCACCATGCCGAGGGCCAGTCCGACGGCGAAGCCGGACAGGGTGTAGAGCACGGTGTTCTTCAGGGCCGGCGTGATGACGTCCGGGAACATCCGCCGGGCGATGTCCCACTGGGCGAACTGGTTGTGGAGCCGCCCCCAGTCGGCGCCGGCCGCGAAGGCGGCCACGGCGGCGACGAAGACGACGTACTGCGCGCCGCGTGACAGGCGGCGTTTCCGACGCCGGGTCAGGCCCTTCCTGCGGGGCTGGAGTTCCGTGTCGGCGGCGGTCATGAGGCGGACGGGAAGGCGGCCGCCGCGTCGTAGGGGCCGATCCACTTCTCGTAGAGCTTCCTGTAGGTGCCGTCGGCCTTGGCGTCGGCGATCGCCCTGTCGACGGCGGCGAGCAGTCTCGTGTTGCCCTTCTTCACCGTGAAGCCGTACTGCTCACCGGTGTCGATGTCGTCGGCGACCCGGAAGGCGTCGGCGTCGGCCTTGTTCCCCAGCCAGCCCTGGACCACGGGGTAGTCGATGACGACGGCCTTGACCTGGCCGGTGCGCAGGCCGTTCAGGACGGCGTCGGAGGACTCGAAGGAGACCGGGTCGAAGCCGTGCTCGCGCACGTAGTCCTCGCCGGTGGTCTGCGCCTGGGCGCCGAGCCTGACCTTCGCGGCCCTGGCGCCGGCGAGCGAGGTGACGCCGCTGTCCGCCGTCACGAGCAGGGCCTGGGTGGCGTCGAAGTACGGGGCGGAGAAGTCGACGTTCTTCTTGCGTTCGGCGGTGATGGTCATGCCGGCCGCGGCCACGTCGCACTCGCCGGAGTCGAGGAAGGCGCCGGTCTTGAAGTTCTCGAAGGGCGTGTCGAGGATCCGCTGCTTCACGCCGAGGCCGGCGGCGACCAGGTCGATCATCGACACGTCGAAGCCCTGCACCTTGCCGTCGATCTCCGACTGGAACGGCGGGTAGGGCAGGTGGGTGCAGGTGGTGAGCTGCCCGGCCTTGACCAGTTCGACGCCGCCCGCGGCGGTCCTGGAGGCGCTGGAGCCGTTGCCGCTCGACGTGCAGGCGGCCACGAGGGCCAGCCCGGCCGCGGCGGTGGCGGCGGCCAGCGCGCGGGGCCGGCGGTGCCCGGGGAGCGTGGTCACGAGACCTCCGGAAGTCTGCGAGGAAGCTTTGAATTCCGTTTCTGCGGGTTCCGATCATAAGGAGATGTTTGGGTCTCTCAAATAAAACCGATGGCCACAGGGCCGTCCGGCCTAAGAAGTCGCCGGTCGGAGCCGGTGAGCTACCTGCCGGTTACGCTCATCTGGATCCACCCTTCCGAGACCGAAGAGAGCACCGCCGTGACCCACCCCTTCCTCGACCTGCCTCCGCTGAGCGCCGCACACTTCGCCGCGATCGAGGACCGCGTGGCCCGGCTGCTCGACACCCGGCAGGACGTCGTGATCATGCAGGGCGAGGCGCTGCTGCCGCTGGAGGGCGCGATCAGGGCGACGGCCGGGCCCGGCACGACCGCGCTGAACGTGATCACCGGCCCGTACGGGCAGACCTTCGGGAACTGGCTGCGGGACTGCGGCGCGACCGTGATCGACCTCGCCGTGCCGTTCCACACGGCGGTGACGGCCACGCAGATCCGGGAGGCGTTCGCCGCGCACCCGGAGATCGACTTCGTGTCCCTGGTGCACGCCGAGGCGGCGACCGGAAACACCAACCCGGTCGCGGAGATCGGCGAGGCGGTGCGGGAGCAGGGCGCCCTCTTCTACCTGGACGCGGTCGCCTCGGTCGGCGCCGAGCCGGTGCTGCCGGACGCGTGGGGCGTGGACCTGTGCGTGATCGGGGCGCAGAAGGCGATGGGCGGCCCCGCGGGGGTCTCGGCGGTGTCGGTGAGCGAGCGGGCCTGGGCCCGGATGGCGGCGAACCCGCAGGCCCCGCGCCGTTCCTACCTCTCGCTGCTGGACTGGAAGGAGCGCTGGGTCGACGGCGGCCGCAAGGCGCTGCTGCACGCGCCGGCGCAGCTGGAGATGCTGGCGCTGCAGGCGTGCGTGGAGCGGATCGAGGCGGACGGCCTGGAGACCGTGATGGCCCGGCACCGTACGGCCGCGCTGGCCACCCGGGCCGGGGCGGCGGCGCTGGGCGGCGGTCTGGAGCCGTACGTGTACGCGGAGGCCGACGCGGCGCCGGTCGCCACCACGCTGCGGGTGCCGTCGGACGTGGTGGCCGCGGAGCTGGTCGCCGAGGCCCTGGCGGCCGACGGCACGCTGCCGCTGGCCGCGGGCGGAGGCGCGCTCGCCCGGGAGATGATCCGGGTCAACCACTACGGGGTCGACGCCACGGTGGGCGCGGTCCAGTCGAGCCTGGCCGCGATCGGCGCGGGCCTCGCGAAGCGGGGCCTCGCGGTCGACCTGGAGCGAGCCCGCCGCGCGGCCGAGTCCGCCTGGCGGCAGGAATAAATTCAAGGCAATTCCGAATTCATTTCCGGAGGATGGCTTACCCGAGTTCTTCTGCCCGCTTTTTGCGGAGCTAAACAGGGCGAATTTCATCCAGGTTTCAGCCATGTGACACACCCCACATAACTGGGCTATTTACCCGCTTTGGGGTGGGTCATATCGGCACATAAGTGCACGGCCGGTCAAGGTGGCGACACCTCCCTCCGTGCACTTTTGCATTTGCCTCGCTAAATTCAATCCGCATGACCGCACCACAGGCAGACCTGACCGTCGAACGCCCGACGGTGACCGACGGCGCCGCTCTCTGGCGTATCGCAAGGGATTCCGGAAACCTCGACCTGAACTCGTCGTACAGCTATCTGCTGTGGTGTCGGGATTTCGCCGGCACGTCGGTGGTGGCACGTGGTGCGGACGGTGAGCCCGTGGGCTTCGTGACCGGGTACACCCGCCCGGACCGCCCGGACACCCTGCTCGTCTGGCAGGTGGCCGTGGACGCCGCGCAGCGCGGACGCGGCGTCGCCGCCCGGCTCCTCGACGGACTGACCGCACAGGTCGCGGCCGAGCGGGAGCTCACCGCGGTCGAGACCACCATCACGCCCGGCAACACCGCCTCGGAGCGGCTGTTCACCTCGTTCGCCGCCCGGCACGGCGCCGCCGTCGAACGCTCGGTGCTGTTCCAGGCCGACGAGTTCCAGGACGGCCCGCACGACCCCGAAGTCCTGTACCGCATCGGCCCGTTGACCCCCACATCCCACTGAGGAGCCCTTGCCGTGACCATCACCCAGCCTGACCTGAGCGTCTTCGAGACCCTGGAGTCCGAGGTCCGCAGCTACTGCCGCGGCTGGCCGACCGTCTTCGACCGCGCCCGGGGCAGCCGGATGTACGACGAGGACGGACACGGGTACCTGGACTTCTTCGCCGGCGCCGGGTCTCTCAACTACGGCCACAACAACCCCGTGCTGAAACGGGCGTTGCTCGACTACCTGGAGCGCGACGGGGTCACCCACGGCCTGGACATGTCGACCACCGCCAAGCGGTCGTTCCTCCAGACCTTCCAGGACCTGGTGCTGCGCCCGCGCGACCTGCCGTACAAGGTGATGTTCCCGGGGCCGACGGGCACGAACGCCGTCGAGTCGGCGCTCAAGCTCGCCCGGAAGGTGAAGGGGCGCGAGGCGATCGTGTCGTTCACCAACGCCTTCCACGGGATGTCCCTCGGCTCGCTCGCGGTCACCGGCAACGCCTTCAAGCGGGCCGGGGCCGGCATCCCGCTGGTGCACGGCACCCCGATGCCGTTCGACAACTACTTCGAGGGCACGGTCCCGGACTTCCTGTGGTTCGAGCGGCTCCTGGAGGACCAGGGGTCGGGGCTCAACAAGCCCGCCGCGGTGATCGTGGAGACCGTGCAGGGCGAGGGCGGCATCAACGTCGCCCGGCCCGAATGGCTGCGCGCCCTGAAGGAGTTGTGCGAACGGCAGGACATGCTGCTGATCGTCGACGACATCCAGATGGGCTGCGGACGGACCGGCGCCTTCTTCTCCTTCGAGGAGTCGGGCATCACCCCGGACATCGTCACCGTCTCGAAGTCCATCAGCGGCTACGGGCTGCCCATGTCGCTGTGCCTGTTCCGGCCCGAGCTGGACGTCTGGGAGCCGGGCGAGCACAACGGCACCTTCCGCGGCAACAACCCCGCCTTCGTCACCGCGACCGCCGCCCTGGAGACCTACTGGACCGACGGCCCGGCGATGGAGAAGCAGACCCGGACCAAGGGCGAGCAGATCGAGCAGGGGCTCATCGCGATCGTCGAGGAGAACCTCGCCGACGTGAAGGAGTACCGGGGGCGGGGCCTGGTGTGGGGCCTGGAGTTCCACGACAAGGAGCGTGCCGGGCGGATCGCGGCGCGCGCCTTCGAACTCGGGCTGCTCATCGAGACGTCGGGGCCTGAGAGCGAGGTCGTCAAGCTGCTCCCCGCGCTGACCGTCACCCCCGACGAACTGGACGAGGGCCTCAGCGTCCTCGCCCGGGCCGTCCGGGAAACCGTCTGACCTGGATCGAACAAGGAGGCTGTACCCCACCGTGATCGTCCGATCGTTCAAGGAAATCGAAGGCACCGACCGCCATGTGAAGGCCGCGTCCGGGACCTGGGAGAGCAAACGCATCGTCCTCGCCAAGGAGCGGGTCGGCTTCTCGGTCCACGAGACGATCCTGTACGCGGGCACCGAGACGTCGATGTGGTACGCCCACCACATCGAGGCGGTGGTCTGCGTCGAGGGCGAGGCCGAGCTGACCGACCGCGAGACCGGGACGTCGTACACGATCACGCCCGGGACCATGTACCTCCTCGACGGCCACGAGCGGCACACGCTGCGCGTCAAGGAGGACTTCCGCTGCATCTGCGTGTTCAACCCGCCGGTCACCGGCCGGGAGGACCACGACGAGAACGGCGTCTATCCCCTGCTGACGGAGGAGGGCTGACCCATGACCACGCTCACCGACCTCTACCCGAGCCGCGGCCCCGCCGAGGTCGCCGTCCCCCGCAAGGACCCCGTGGTCTGGTCGGGGCCGGACGCTCCCGGGCCGATCGCCACGGCCGAGCTGGCGGCGTTCGAGCGCGACGGCTTCCTCGCCGTCGAGCAGCTGATCGGCGAGGACGAGATCGCCGGGTACCGGCGGGAGCTGGAGCGGCTGATCGCCGACCCGGCGATCCGCGCCGACGAGCGCTCGGTCATCGAGCCGCAGTCCAAGGAGATCCGCTCCGTCTTCGAAGTCCACCGGCTCAGCGAGGTGTTCGCGGACCTGGTGCGCGACGAGCGGGTGGTCGGCCGGGCCCGGCAGATCCTCGGCTCGGACGTCTACGTCCACCAGTCGCGGATCAACGTCAAGCCCGGCTTCGGGGCCAGCGGCTTCTACTGGCACTCGGACTTCGAGACCTGGCACGCCGAGGACGGGCTGCCGAACATGCGGACCGTGTCGGTCTCGATCGCGCTGACCGAGAACCACGACACCAACGGCGGCCTGATGATCATGCCGGGCTCGCACCGGACGTTCCTGGGCTGCGCCGGCGCCACGCCCAGGGACAACTACAGGAAGTCCCTCCAGATGCAGGACGCGGGCACGCCGTCCGACGAGGCGCTCACCGCGATGGCGGGCGAGTACGGCATCAAGCTGTTCACGGGCCGGGCCGGTTCGGCGACCTGGTTCGACTGCAACTGCATGCACGGCTCCGGCGACAACATCACGCCGTTCCCGCGCTCCAACGTCTTCATCGTGTTCAACAGCGTGGAGAACGCGGCGGTGGAGCCGTTCGCGGCACCGGTACGGCGGCCGGAGTTCATCGGGGCCAGGGACTTCACGCCGGTGAAGTGACCCCTCGGGCACCGGGCCGGGACCTCCTCGTGTGGGACGGGGGGTCCCGGCCCGGCCGTGTCGCGGGTCAGCCGGCCAGGGCGTTCAGCAGGCGGTCGACGTCGGCGGGCGTGTTGAACAGGTGGAAGGCCGCGCGCAGGTTGCCCGCGCGGTCGGAGACCTCGATGCCGGCCCGGCTGAGGTCGGGCTGGCGGCGGCCGAGCCCGGGCACCGAGACGATCGCCGAGCCGGGGGCGGACAGGGGCAGGTGACCGAGCGAGGCGAGCCCGTCGCGGAAGCGGTCGGCGAGGGCCACGTCGTGGGCGTGGACGGCGGGCAGGCCGAGTTCCTCGATCAGTTCCAGCGAGCGGCGCAGGCCCGCGAACGTGAACAGCGCGTGCGTCAGGTCGAACCTCCGTGCGGAGTGGGCGAGTTCGGCGACCGGGCCGTAGCAGCTGTCCCAGGGCCGCTCGCCCGCGACCCAGCCCGCGAGCAGCGGGGTCAGCCCGCCGAAGTCCTCGGGGACCGTGAGGAAGGCCGCGCCGTGCGGGCCGAGCAGCCACTTGAAGGTGACCGTCGCGGTGTAGTCGTAGGCGTCCGCGTCCACCGGCAGCCAGCCGACGGCCTGCGAGAAGTCCACGTAGGTGCGGGCCCCGTGCGTGCGGGCGGCCTCCCGCACGGCGGCCAGGTCGGCGAGGCGTCCGTCGGCGGACTGGGCGGCGCTGACCGCGACCAGCGCGGTGCCCGGGCGGACGGCCTCGGCGATCCGCTCCAGCGGCACCGAGCGGACCTTGAGGTCGCCGCGGACGTGGAACGGGTTGAGGACGGAGGTGAAGTCGTCCTCGGCGGTGAGGACTTCGGCACCGGCCGGCAGCGAGGCGGCGATCACCCCGGAGTGCGCGGCGACCGAGGCGCCGGCCGCGACCCGGGTCGCCGGGACGCCCACCAGCCGGGCGTAACCGGCCCGGCCGGCCTCCACGTCCTCGTACAGCGGGGTGAGCGGCCGGCCCTCGGCGCGCAGCAGTGCCGCCTCGTGCAGGGCGGCCACCGTGCGGGCGGGCAGCAGGCCGTTGCCGGCGGTGTTCAGGAAGGTGGTCCTGGGGGCGAACTCGGCGCGGACGAGGCTGTCGAACGTCTCCGTGGTCTCCATGGCTCCACTCTGCGGCCCACGGAAGTGACAGTCCATCGCGGATTGTTACCGGGATCCTGTCAGAGATGCTTATACATCGGCGCCGACCTGGCGTTTCTCAGTTCTGCGGCACCGCGCACCCGTCCGGCCCACAGGCCTCGGCACCGCCCTCGTCGATGAGCTTCAGCGGGGAGCGCGCGTCCCACGCCTGGCTGAGCGCCTGGGCGAAGAGCTCGGTGGGCTGGGCGCCGGAGACGCCGTACTTGCGGTCGAGGACGAAGAAGGGCACCCCGTTCGCGCCCAGCTCGGCGGCCTCGCGCTCGTCGGCGCGGACCTCGTCGGCGTAGGCGGCCGGGTCGGCGAGCACCGCGCGCACCGCGTCCGCGTCCAGCCCGGCCGCCACGGCCAGCTCGACGAGCCGCTCGTCGCCCTCGCTGAAGACGGACCGCTCCTCGGCGAAGTTCGCCCGGTAGAGGATCTGGATCAGCTCGTCCTGGCGGCCCCGCTCCCCGGCGAGGTGCAGCAGCCGGTGCATGTCGAAGGTGTTGCCGTGGTCCCGGTCCCGGGTGCGGTACTCCAGGCCCTCGGCGGCGGCCTGGGCGCCCAGGTTGTCCTCGCCCGCCTGGGCCTGCGCCCGGCTCATGCCGTACTTCTTGGTGAGCATCGCGAGCACCGGCTGGACGTCGCCCTTGGCGCGGCCGGGGTCCAGCTCGAAGGAGCGGTGCACGACCTCGACCTCGTCACGGTGCGGGAAGGCGGCCAGTGCCTTGTCGAAACGGGCCTTGCCGACGTAGCACCAGGGACAGGCGATATCGGTCCATATCTCGACGCGCATGCTCTCGGCTCTTCTCCAGGTCGTACGGTCACGGGGGCCTTCCCCGCTCCGTACGTGAACGTTCAAGCAGCGGCTTTCATTCCCCGCGCACGGCGTACCGCAGCCCCAGGTGGTGGTCGCCGTCGGCGGGCGGGCTCTGCGGGTCCGGCTGCCAGCCCCGGCGGGCGTAGAAGGCCCGCGCCCGCAGGTTGTCCGTGTGCACGTCGAGCACCGCCGTCCGCTTGCCGTCGGCCCGCCACTGCTCCACGCAGGCGGCGTGCAGGGCGGTGCCGATCCCGGCCCGCCAGTGGCCGGGGTCGACGTGGAACTGGTAGAGCTTCACCGTTTCGGCGGGCGCGTCCTGCGGTGTCCGGAAGGAGGCGATGCCGACGAGCTCGCCCTGCCGGACGGCGCCCAGCACATGCGCGTCGGGCCGCAGGATCACGCCCCGCCAGGCCTGAGCCCAGTCCACGTCGCCCTGCGGGACGCCGTCGGGGTAGTAGGTCGACCGGGCCCGCAGATGCAGCTCGACGACGGCGTCGACCTCCGCCGCCACAACGGTCCGGATCACCAGTGGCCCGCCGCTTCGTTTCTCACCGATCATGCGACGGAAGACGTGCCGGGAGCGGCGGCGGTTCCTGCGGACCGTCAGCTGCCGTCGCGCAGATCGGCCGGCCAGTCCGCGCGGAACTCGATGTGGTCGTAGGTCACCACGCACCCCTCCCCGATCGGCGACTGGGTCATGAAGCCGACCAGCGCGGCCGCCGTCTCCTTCTCGCCGCCCAGTGTGAACAGCCGCACGAAGGTCCACCGCCTGCCGTCGCGGGAGGCGTGGAAGGCCAGCGCCCGCCCGGTCCGGCTGACCCGCAGCCACACCGAACTCCCCTCCACGGTGAAGGCGTTGGAGTCGTCGGAGTGTCCCCGGGTGACCACCGTGCAGACGGTGGGCACGTCCGGCGAGTTCTCCAGGCAGAGCTTGGCCCAGGCCCGGTCACCGACGTGGACGTAGAGCACCCCCGCGTCGAAGGCCGCGCCGAACCCGACGGTGACGCGGGCTATCAGCTGGAAGTCGCCCTCGGGCGCCCCCAGCAGCCGGGGCGCGTCGGACGCGGGATCCAACGCCTCCCCGGTCGGCGACACGAACCGGTCCTGCCGGGCCCCGGCCCACCCGGTGAGCACACCGTCCTCGTGGAACCAGTGCCCGTCGGGGCCGTAGGTGCGGAGGGGGAAAGGGAGTTCGGGAAGTTCCAGGTCCATGGCGGAAGTGTGTCAGCAGAAACCTCTCCGGATGCGCGGGGGCAGCCGCGTCCGAAGGGGCGCGGGGAACCGGGCGGGTCACCCCGTCGAACCGGCGCCCCGCGACGCGCCCCGCACCCCGCACCCCGCACCCCGCACCCCGACGGCCCTACCGCTCCAGCACCCCGTTGAACCGCCGGGGAAGCCCCAGCGGGTTCTCGTCCCGCAGCTCCGCCGGCAGCAACGCGGCCGGCGCCCCCTGGTACGCCACCGGCCGCAGCCACCGCTCGATCGCCGTACCGCCCACCGACGTGGACGTGGAGGTGGTCGCCGGGTACGGCCCGCCGTGATGCTGGGCCGGCGCCACGGCGACCCCGGTCGGCCACCCGTTCACGAGCACGCGCCCGGCCAGCGGCGTCAGCTCCGCGAGCACCTCCGCCCCGGCGCCCTCCCCGGCGGCCTCCTGTGCCGACAGGTGCACCGTCGCCGTGAGGTTGCCCGGCAGCCGCGACAGCACCGCCGTGGCCTCGCCCCGGTCCTCGTAGCGGACCACGACGGTCACCGGCCCGAAGCACTCCTCCAGGAGCAGGTCGTACGCCCCCGCCTCGGCCAGCCGGCTCGCCGCCACCGTGAGGAACCCCGCGCTGACGGTGTGCTCACCGCCCGCGCCCGGCGTCACCGGGCTGTCCACGTCGGGGAGTCCGGCGCGCTCGGCGACCCCGGCGATGAAGTTGTCCCGCATCCGGTGGTCCAGCAGGACACCCGCTTCCGTGTCGCTGACGGCGTCCGTGAGGGACTTGACCAGGCCGTCGCCGCCCGCGCCGGCCGGCACCAGGACGAGGCCCGGCTTCACGCAGAACTGCCCGACGCCCAGCGTCATCGACCCGGCGAGCCCGGTGCCGATCTCCCCGCCCCGCTCGGTGGCCGCGGCCTCCGTGACGAGGACCGGGTTCAGGGAGCCCAGCTCGCCGTGGAACGGGATCGGCACCGGCCGCGCGGCGGCCGCGTCGAACAGCGCCCGGCCGCCCCGGACGGAACCGGTGAACCCGGCCGCGGCGACCAGCGGGTGCCTGATCAGCTCGATGCCGGCCTGGAGGCCGTGCACCAGACCCACGGCCTCCGCGGGGATGCCGTGCTCCGCGGCGGCCCGCCGCAGCACCTTGGCGACCAGCTCGGACAGGGCCGGGTGGTCGGGGTGGGCCTTGACGACGACCGGGTTGCCCGCGGCCAGCGCGCTCGCGGTGTCACCGCCGGCGACCGAGAAGGCGAAGGGGAAGTTTGACGCCGAGTAGACGGCGACGACACCCAGCGGGACCTTGTAGCGGCGCAGGTCCGGGATGGGCGGGGTGGCCGTGGCGTCGGGGTGGTTGATGACGACGTCGAGGAACGCGCCCTCGTCGACGATGTCCGCGAACGCCCGCAGCTGGTAGGCGGTACGGGCGAGTTCGCCGGTCAGCCGGACCGGGCCGAGCGCGCTCTCCGCGTCGGCGGCCTCGACCAGCTGCTCCTTGGCCGCTTCGAGTCCGGCGGCGGCGGAGCGCAGGAAGGCGGCGCGGACCGTGCGGTCGGCCAGGGAGCCGCGAGCGGCGTGCGCGGCCGTGACGGCGGCGTCCACCTCTTCGGCTGTGGCCTCCACCGCAACCTGCTCACGCTGCTTCCCGGTGCGCGGGTCGACACTCCAGACTGGTGCTGCTGCCACCGCGGGTCCCTCCATGAGTTGCGTTTCTGCCGCAGTATCCGGGTGATTCACCAGGGACGTTCGATATACTGAACGCTGTCTCTGATGATGAATACGCTGTTGGAGACTATATCTTCGGTTTCTCGTCCAACGAAGGGGTCAGGGGCGATGACGGCAGGCGAGACAGGCGGCGGGGCGCAGGTCAAGTCCGCGGTGCGGACCGTGGAATTGCTGGAGTACTTCGCCGGCCGGCCCGGGATGCACTCCCTCGCGTCCGTGCAGGAGGCCGTCGGATATCCCAAGTCCAGCCTCTACATGCTGCTGCGCACGCTGGTGGAGCTGGGCTGGGTGGAGACGGACGCGACCGGCACCCGGTACGGCATCGGGGTGCGGGCGCTGCTGGTCGGCACCTCCTACATCGACGGCGACGAGGTGGTCGCGGCGGCCCGGCCGACCCTGGACCGGCTCTCCGACGACACCACGGAGACCATCCACCTGGCGCGTCTCGACGGCACCAACGTGGTCTACCTGGCCACCCGCCAGTCCCAGCACTACCTGCGCCCCTTCACCCGGGTCGGCCGCCGCCTGCCCGCGCACTCCACCTCCCTCGGCAAGGCGCTGCTCGCCACCCACACCGACGAGCAGGTCCGCAAGCTGCTGCCGGAGACCCTGCCGGCGCTGACCGAGCACACCATCACCGACCGCGAGAAGCTCATCGAGGAACTGCACCGGATCCGCGAGCAGGGCTTCTCGGTCGACCACGAGGAGAACACGCTCGGGCTGCGCTGCTTCGGTGTCGCCATCCCCTACCGCACCCCGGCCCGCGACGCGATCAGCTGCTCGGTCCCGGTGGCCCGCCTCACCCCCGCCCACGAGCAGATGATCAAGGACGCCCTGTTCGACGCGCGCGACCGCCTGACGCTGGCGACCCGGCGGCTCTGACCCCCGGGCCGGCCCGGTCCCGTACGCCCTGGATGAACGGACGATGAGAAATCCGGCCGTAGGGAACGAACCGCCCGCCTTCGGTCGTCTGTCTGAGCGGGATGAACAAGACGATCAGGCGGGCGTCCGTCTTCGCGCTGCTGCTCGTGCTCGCTCTGCTGGTCAGGGCGACATGGGTGCAGTTCTACGACGGCCAGGCCCTCGCGGACGACACGGACAACCGGCGCAACGTCATCGAGACGTACTCGCAGCCGCTCGGGAACATCGTCGTGGCCGGTGAGTCGGTCACCGGCTCGGCGAGATCCTCGGACGGCAGCGACCTCAAGTACAGGCGCACGTACACGGACGGCAGCCTGTACGCGGCGGTGACGGGCTATGCCTCGCAGAGCTATGCCCCGACCCAGCTGGAGGGCATCTACGAGGACCTGCTCAACGGCACCGACACCCGGCTCAAGACGGTCATGAACACGGTCACCGACGAGCGCGCCGAACCGGGCGACGTGATCACCACGATCGACCCGGCCGTCCAGAAGGCCGCGTACAAGGCGCTGGGCGGCAAGAAGGGCGCGGCCGTCGCCATCGACCCCGAGACCGGCAGGATCCTCGCCGTGGTGTCGACCCCGTCGTACGACCCCGCCTCGCTCACCGACGCCGACACCGCGGGCACGGCCTGGAAGGAGCTGACCGCCGACAGCGACAAGCCGCTCACCAACCGGGCCCTGCGCCAGCCGCTGCCGCCGGGCTCGACGTTCAAGCTGGTGGTCGCCGCGGCGGCCCTGGAGAACGGTCTCTACCCGAACGTCGACACGAAGACCGTCAGCCCGGACCCGTACACCCTGCCCGGCACGACCACCCCGCTGCGGAACGAGAACACCTCGGCGCCCTGCGAGAACGCCTCGATCCGCACCGCCCTGCGCTACTCCTGCAACAACGTCTTCGGCAAGATGGCCGTCGACCTCGGCCAGGACAAGGTGCGGGCGATGGCCGAGAAGTTCGGCTTCAACGACGACAAGCTGGACGTGCCGGTGCGCGCCTACGCCAGCGTCTACCCCACGGGCATGGACAAGGCCCAGACCGGCCTCTCCGGCATCGGCCAGTTCGACGTCACGGCGACCCCGCTCCAGATGGCCATGGTGTCGGCCGCCATAGCCAACGACGGCAAGCTGGTCTCGCCGCACATGGTCGCCCAGATCACCGACAGCGGCGGTGACGTGCTGGAGAACTACGACGACGAGTTGGACACCAAGGAGATCGTCAGCTCCTCGACCGCCGAGCAGCTCCAGTCCGCGATGCAGACGGTCGTCGAGGACGGCACGGGCACGAACGCGCTGATCGACGGCGTGACGGTGGGCGGCAAGACGGGCACGGCCCAGCACGGCGAGAACAACAGCAAGACGCCGTACGCCTGGTTCACGTCGTACGGCAAGTCGGACAGCACCGGCAAGGAGGTCGCCGTGGCGGTGGTCGTCGAGCAGTCGGACGCGGCGAGGTCGGAGGTCAGCGGCAACGGTCTGGCGGCGCCGGTGGCGAAGGCGATGATGCAGGCGGCCTTGAAGAGCTGAGGCTCCCGGCGCGACCGGCCACGGCCTCCGTCGTGGCCGGTCGCGTCCGTGGGGCGTCCTACTTCACGCCCAGCACCTGCTCCACCGGATCGATCGCGAAGTACACCAGGAACAGCGCGGACACGACCCACAGCAGCCAGTTGACCTCCTTCGCCTTCCCCAGCACCGCCTTGATCACGACGTACGCGAGGAAGCCCGCCCCGATGCCGTCCGTGATCGAGTAGGTGAACGGCATCGCGGCGATGGTCAGGAACGCCGGGACGGCGATCTCGTACCTGTCCCAGTCGATGTGCTTGACGTGGGTCATCATCAGGAAGCCCACGGCGATCAGCGCGGGCGCCGCCGCCTGGAGCGGGACGATGGTCAGCAGCGGCGTGAGGAAGAGCGCCAGTCCGAAGAGCCCGCCGGTGACCAGGTTGGCGAAGCCGGTGCGGGCCCCCTCCCCCACGCCGGCCGCCGACTCGATGTACGCCGTGTTGGAGGAGGCCGAGCCGATGCCGCCGGCCACGGCCGCCGCGCCGTCGATGAACAGCACCCGCCCGATGCCGGGCACCTGCCCCTTGTCGTCGAGCAGCCCGGCCTCGGCGCTGACGCCGACGATCGTGCCCATGGCGTCGAAGAAGTCGGACAGGATCAGGGTGAAGACCAGCAGCACCGCGGTGAGGACACCGGCCTTGGCGAAGCCGCCGAACAGGCTGAAGTGACCGACGAGCCCGAAGTCGGGCGCGGCCACGATCTTGTCGGGGATCTTGGGCGTGGTCAGGCCCCAGCTCTTGATGTCGGCGACCGAGTCGATGACGATCGCCACCAGGGTCATCGTGACGATGCTGATGAGGATCGCGCCCTTCACCTTGCGGGCGACCAGCGCGATGGTCAGGAGCACGCCAAGACAGAAGACGAGTACGGGCCAGCCCGTCAGCCGGCCGACCGCGCCCAGCTGCACCGGCACGGTGGTGTCCGCGGCGTCCGGGATCCGGCTGACGAAGCCCGCGTCGACGAAGCCGATGAACGCGATGAACAGGCCGATGCCGACGCCGATCGCCTGCTTCATCTGCTGCGGGATGGCGTTCATGATCGCCTCGCGCAGACCGGTCACGACCAGCACGCAGATCAGCAGGCCTTCGAGGACGACCAGGCCCATCGCGTCGGACCAGCTCATCAGCGGCGCCAGCTGGAAGGCGACGACGGCGTTGAGGCCGAGGCCGGCCGCGATCGCCAGCGGCAGGTTCCCGCCGACACCCATGATGATCGTCATCACACAGGCCACCAGCGCGGTGGCGGTGACGAGTTGGCCGGTGTCGAGGGTGTGCCCGAACTTGTCCTTGGCGCTGCCGAGGATGATGGGATTCAGGACAAGGATGTAGGCCATGGTGAAGAACGTGGCGAAGCCGCCGCGTATCTCCTGGCCGAAGGTGGATCCCCGCTCGGAGATCCTGAAGAACCGGTCGACGCCGTTCCCGGCGGGTGGCGCCGCGGTCGGCGGCGGGTCCGCCTTCTGGGTTTCGGACATGCTCGAACTCCTCGTCGCCTGTACGTTCGTGTGCGGATGCTGGCTGGATTGTTCCCGCGTTGAACCTGTTTCAGGTTTTCCCCGTGTTACGGAATCGAACTCGGTCACCGAACCCCCGTACCGGGCACACGAAACGACCACTGCTACGCTCCGAATCTCGCCAAAACGTTCCTTCGGAGGTCACCCGTGGGCACAGTCGTCGATGACGACGCCTCCGTGGAGTTCCATGCCTTCTTCGAACGCCACTACGCCGAACTCTCGCGTCTCGCCCACCTGTTGACCGGCGAGCCCGACGCCGCCGACGACCTGGCCGCCGATGCCCTGCTGGCGCTGTGGCACCGCTGGGACCGGGTGCGCGCGGCCGACCACCCGGTGGCCTACGCCCGGGGCGTCGTCGCCAACCTGGCCCGTACCCGCATCCGCAGCGCCGTCCGCGAGCGGCGCCGGGTCGCCCTGTTCTGGTCGCACCGCGAGGAGCGGACCGAGAACCCGGACATCGCCGGAGTCGTCGACGTCCAGGGGGCGTTGCGCCGCCTGCCGTTCCGCAAACGGGCGTGTGTGGTGCTCCGGCACGCGTTCGACCTGTCGGAGAAGGACACCGCGCTCGCCCTGGGGATCTCGGTGGGTACGGTTAAGAGCCAGACGTCGAAGGGCATGGCCGAGCTCCAGAAGCTGCTCGGCGGGTCCCCGGGCGTTCCGCAGAAGGTGCACGCGGCGATGGCGCCGCGCGCCGGCGGGAGCGGAGGTAGGAACCGATGAGGCAGCAGGACGTGCACGACGAGCTGCGCGCCCGGCTGCACGAGGCGGCCGGGGAGCACGAACCCGACCGCGCCCGCATCCTGGCCCGGGTGGAGCGGGGCATGACCGCGCAGAGCCGTCCCGGCCACCGCGCCACCCTGCCGCCCGTGTTCGGCTGGGTCCGGGTGGTCAGCGCCACGGCCGCGGTCGCCGCGGTCCTCGGTGTCGGCGGCTACGCGGTCGCCTCGGCGGTGAAGGACACGCCGGCCGAGAAGACCGTCGCGGTGTCGCCGGCGCCCTCCGGGTCCCCGGACGCGACCTCGCGCCCGCCGTCCCGTTCGGCCGCCCCGCCGGCGCCCAGCCCGTCGGCCGAGTCCTCCTCGCCCTCCGCCGGTCCGACGCACACCTCGACCCCGAAGGCCTCCGCCACCGCCACGGCACCCGCCGCGCGCGGCGAGGAGGACGGCGCGCTGTGGTCCGACGGCTCGGTCGACCCGCACAGCAACGACTTCTGGGCGCAGTCCGACGTGACGCTGAAGACCACCGAGCGGCTCACCTCGCTCACGGTCCGGCTGAAGGTGGCCCAGACCGGCGGGGTGTCCGACGCCGGTGCCTGGCGCTCGCTGCCGGAGACCGACTTCACGCTGACGGTGGCCGAGCAGGACGGCTACCTGGTCTACACGTGGACGCTCAAGCCGGGCGCCGAGGTCGCGGTCGGCGAGTGGGTGTTCGCGGGCCAGTACAACCACGAGCGCGGCAGCCGTGACGCCAAGGACGACAGCTACACGGTCACGGGCGGCGGCGACGGCGAGCGGTACGCGGTGACCGGCGGCTTCGCCACCCACACGACGGACGACGGCGACTCGTAGGAAAGTTCCGGGAACGCGGCAACCTTTTCCCCGCCGGCGGCGACCAGGAGCAGGCGGGCGGGGAGGTGGCACGGCTCCCGGTGGTGAGGTCCGGGAACACGCCGCCCCGAACGGCCGGCCGGACACGGTTTCCCGCGCCCTAGAAGAAGCGGCAGGAGCGCGGGGAACCGTGGGCCGGGCACGGGTCGTCGCGCCGTCAGTCCATGGTCGCCCCGATGGTGGCGGACCCCGTGGTCAGGAAGGTCGTGGCGGGCAGCGAACCGTCGGAGCCGCGGGCCCCGTACGCGGTCGTCGCGTCCGTCGACCTGAAGGCGGGCGTGCTCACCCCGCTGTCCCAGCTGTTCGCCGCGGACACGGTCGACGAACCCAGCTTGTCCGCCCCGCCCTTGTTGCCCACCGCGAGGTTGCGGGCCAGCCGGGCCCTGCCGGTGGCGAAGTAGAAACCGGCCTCGCCGTTCGCGTACGCCGTGTTGCGGTTCAGCACGACCGCCCCGGTGTTGGAGTTCTCGGTGAACCCGTTCAGCGTGTTGTCCCAGGACGCGTCGTCGTTGACGACGTGCGCGACGGCGACGCCCCCGCCGCCCAGCTTGAACCCGTTGCCGTTGCCCTCGAACGCGGAGTCGTTCCACCGGTTCTTGCCGTTGCCGAAGGCCCAGCTGTGCTCGATGGTGACCGGCGAGGAGAACTGCCAGAGGTCGAGACCGTCGTCCGAGTTGTTGTAGAGGCGGGCGCCGGTCACCTTGTTCCCCGTGCCCGAGCCGAACTTGATGGCGATGCCGTCCGCGTTCTGCCCGTGCCCGGAGGCGTCGTAGTTGCCGTGACTGTCCAGGTTCTGGACGAGGTTGCCGACGGTGTCGTCGCCGCGCAGTGTGAAGCCGGAGTCGCCGTTGTTCGCGGTGACGAGGTTCTTGAAGACGCCGCCGGTGGACGAGGTGACGACGAAGCCCTGGGCCGGGGAGTTCTGGAAGGTGAGGTCCTGGACGGTCCAGTGGCTGCCGTAGATCCCGGTCAGCCAGGAGCCGGCGGGCAGCTTGGAGCCGTCGATCCTCACCTTCTCGCCGCTGTGGGCCTTGAACGTGATGCGGCTGGAACTCGTGCCGCTGGCGGTCGACTTGAGGGTGGCCGTCGGGTAGTAGGTGCCCGCGCGCACCTGGATGACGGTCCCGGCGGCGGTGTTCGCGACGGCCGACTGGAGCTGTGCCGTGGTGGAGACGGTGACCGTGCTGGTGGCGGCCTGGGCACCGCCGTTCGACAGGCCGAGGTAGACGCCTCCCGCTCCCGCGGCGACGGCCACCGTCGCGGCGATCGAGAGCGTACGCGTCCTGCGGTGTCGTCCGGTGCTGAGACGCACGGGCCGTTCCTTTCCTTGACGATGGGGAGCGAAACGGGCCGGAGGGGCCGCCCCGGCCCGTTTCTGTCTCCCAGTCGCCGCCGCGGCCGGAAAGGGTTGCCGCCCTTCCGGTTACGACACGAAGTACGTCGGGTTCGGCAGCTTGTAGGTGCGGTCCGCGTAGCCGCCGTCCAGGTCCGAGTACTGGTCGCCGAAGTTGGCGACGATCTCGTACCCGAGGTCGTCCTCGATGTGCTTGCGGGTGCCGGCCTTGTACTGCACGGTCGTGCAGTTCCAGGTGCCCGCCGTGGCGCAGGAGCTGAGGTAGGACGGCGGGTTGGCCTTGTCCTTGAGGAACATGTGGGCGGCGTCGAGGTTGACGTCCGCGCCGATCTTCTTGAGGTTGTCGACGGCGGCGGTGCGCTGCGCCTCGCTCAGACCGGAGTTGTAGAAGACCTCCACGCCCTTCTGATGCGCGTACCGGACGAGTTCCGCGCTGCCGAACACGGCCGGCCGGTCGGCCTTGTTGACGTAGTCGGCCCAGGTGGTCGAGTTGTACGTGTAGTTGTACCGCTTCTCGTAGTCTAGGCTGAGCAGCAGCGTGTCGTCGATGTCGAAGACGACCGCGGGCTTCTCGCCCCGGTGGTGCGCCTTGCGCGCGGCCTGGTCGATGTACTTCCTGGCGGCCGCGTCGATGCGGGCCAGGTCCTTGGCGTACGGGCTGTCCGCGGACGCCTGGTACACGCCGTTGGCGTCGGCGGCGGTGCCGTAGTAGGTGTCGATGTCCTTCACCAGCAGCCCGATGTTGTAGGGCTCGTGGGTGGAGTTCGCCGTCGACTGACCGGCGGTGGCGGCACCGGCGCCGTAGAGGGCGCCTCCGGCGACGGCACAGGAGGCGACGATCGCCGCGATCCGAAGTGGCTTATTCATGACAGGAGTTCTACGCGCGTCACCCGGGTGGGCGCGAGACCCGTTGCCCGATCGATACCTCATCCACAGGCAAAAAGCGGGTCAAGCGCCCTGGACGGAGGGGTTCCGGTTGTCTGTCCGTTGTCCGTCTACCGGGCTCCCGCTCAGTCCATCGTGGCCCCGATGGTCGTGCTCCCCGTGGTGAGGAAGGTGGTGACGGGCAGCGAGCCGTCGGACTGCCGCGCGTTGTACGCCGTCGTGGCGTCCGTCGACTTGAAGGCGGGGGTGCTGATGCCGCTGTCCCAGTTGTTGCCGGCCGAGACCACCGACGAGCCCTTGCTGACCGAGCCGCTGCCGTTGCTCACCGCGAGGTTCTTGCCGAGGCGCGAGGCGCTGGTGGCGAAGTAGTAGCCCCAGCCGCTGTTGGCGTAGGCGGTGGTGCGGTTGATGACGATCGCCCCGGTGTTGGAGTTCTCGGTGAAGCCGTTGCCGGCGTTGCCCCAGGCGGCGGAGTTGTTGACGACGTGGGCGACGGTGACGCCGTTTCCGCCCAGCTTGTAGCCGTTGCCGTTGCCCTCGAAGGCGGAGTCGCCCCAGCGGTTGACGCCGTTGCCGAAGGACCAGCTGTGCTCGATGGTGACCGGCGAGGAGAAGGACCACAGGTCGATGCCGTCGTCCGAGTTGTTGTAGAGACGGGCGCCGGTGACGAGGTTGCCGGTGCCGGAGCCGAACTTGATGGCGACGCCGTCGGCGTTCTGGCCGTGCGTGGCGGCGTCGTAGTTGCCGTAGCTGTCCAGGTTCTTCACGGTGTTGTTGACCGTGTCGTCGCCGGTGAGCGTGAAGCCCGAGTCGCCGCCGTTGATGGTCTTGATGTTGCTCCAGTTGGTGCCCGTGCAGGACTGGCAGACCACCGCGCTGTCCGGGGAGTTCTGGAAGGTGATGTTGGAGACGTTCCAGTAGTCCGCGGTCAGCTTGAAGATCCAGGAGCCGGAGGCGAGCGAGGAACCGTCGATCTTGACGGTCTCCGAGCCGTACGCGGTGAGCGTGATCGGCGCGGAGGAGGTGCCGTTCGCCGTGGACTGGAGGGTGGCCGTCGGGTAGTAGGTGCCGCCGCGGACCTGGATGACGGTGCCGGCCGTGGCGTTCTTGATGGCGCTGGTCAGGTCGGTGGAGTTGCTGACCACGACGGTCGCCGCGTGTGCCGGGGTGGCGAGGACGGCGAGGCCGAGCGAGGCCGTGGTCACGGCGAGGGCGGTGAAGGTGCTGAGTCGACGCATGACGTGCGGGTCCTTTCGTCGATCAGGGTGAGGGGATCGGACGTCCCAGGGGGTTCCAGTCGCCGAGGTAGGCCGCGGGGGTGTGCGACAGCGCCTCGGCGTCGGTGAGCTGGGGCCGGTTCTCGGGCACGGTGATCACCGCGCCCGGACCGGAGTTGCGGTACTCGGCGAACCGCATGGACTGCCAGGGGTAGGCGTCCCGCATGTTCGTGTAGGGCGCGACGGGGTCGATCCCGGGGCCGATGAGACTGTCCCGCACGACCAGCGAGGGCCAGGCGGTGGTCTCGTACGTCGGCACCCAGGGCCGCGCCAGTTTGTACGCCCCGTCCTCCGCTCCGGAGGAGAACCGGCAGCGGAGGGCGAGGAACCCGTACGGGTTCGCACGGGCGGTCGAAGGGGCGAACACCATGCCCTTGGGCGTGAAGGCCACGTCCCGTTGCAGGGTGCGGAAGTGGCAGTGCTCGTACACCGCCCGCGCCCGGCCGAAGACGAAGTCGACGTCTCCCTCGATGTGGCACCGGCGGAAGTACTGCCGGTCGAAGGAGCCGAGCGCGGTGGTGTCGGCGAACAGGGTGTCCTGGTGGGCCAGGAGCCGCACGTTGTCGACGTGCGTGCGGTCCCCGGTCAGGCAGGCGGCGACGGCCTGGGTCCCGGTGATGTCCGGGTGGTCGGCGCGCAGCCAGTCGTTGGCGAGGGTGAGGTCGCGGACGACGAGCCCCGGCGCCGCCGAGGTGAAGGTGGCGGAGCCCGCAATGCCGTAGGTTCCCGAACCGTCCGGCTTCTGGGTCCCGTTGGCGTTGTCGTACACGATGACGACGGCCCGTGGGTCGCGCCCGGCGCCCCGGATCGTCAACTCGGCCTTCTCCGCGGGCACGTTGACGACCTCGCGGTACGTTCCCGGATGGACGACGATCGTCCGTCCGGGGCCGTCCGCCGCGTCCACGGCGGCCTGCACGGAGTCGCCGGGCCGGACGTGCAGGACACGGCGGTCGCGGGTGAAGGCGGTGGCCGAGCCCACGGTGAGCGCGGCGCCCGCGGCGAGGAGTGCGCGTCGGGTCGGCACGTCAGCACCCCTGCCACGGGGTCCAGTCGCCGAGGTAGGTCTCCCGGGTCGCGGACCCGGCCTCCTCGTCGGTGAGCTGGGGCCGGTTCTCGGGGACGGAGACGACCGCGCCCGGGCCGGTGTTGCGGTACTCGGCGAAGCGCTGGTCCTGCCAGGGGTGGCTCGCCGACATGTCGGTGTAGGGGGCGACGGCGTCGATCCCGGCGCCGAGCCGGCTGTCCCGGACCACGAGCGAGGGCCGGGCGGTGGTGTCGGAGCTGGGCACCCAGGGCCGGGCCAGCTTGTAGGAGGCGTCCGGCGCCGCGCTGGTCACGCTGGAGCGGCTGACCAGGTAGCCGTACGGGTTGGCGGCCGCCGTGGAGGGCGCGAAGACGAACCCGTAGGGGGCGGCGGCGAGGTCGGTCCGGTCCAGGGTGCGGAAGCGGCAGTCCTCGAACACGGCGCTCGCCCGCCCGAAGACGAAGTCGACGTCTCCCTCGACGTGGCAGCGCGCGAAGTACTGGCGGGCGAAGACGGCCAGGGCCGTGGAGTCGGCGTACAGGGTGTCCTGGTGGCCGAGGAAGCGGCAGTCGAGGAAGGCGGACCGGTCGCCCTGCACCTTGAGGGCGACGGCCTGGGTGCCGGTGATGTCCGGGTGGTCGGCGCGCAGCCAGTCGTTGGCGAAGGTGATCCAGCGGGCGGTGAACCCGGCGGCCTGCACCGTGGTGGTGGCCGAGCCGCTGGTGCCGTAGGTCCCCGAACCGTCCGGTTTCTGGGTGCCGTTGGCGTTGTCGTAGACGATGACGACGGCACGCGGGTCCTCGGCGGCACCGATCCAGGTGGCCTCGGTGCGGGTGGTGTCGACGGCGACGGTCTCCCGGTAGACGCCCGGGGCGAGGACCAGGGTCCGTCCGCTGCCGGTGGCGGCGGTGACGGCGGCCTGGACGGTGGTGAAGTCACCGCGCCCGTGGGCGTCGACGTACAGGGTCTGCGGGGAGAGGCGGTGCTCCGGGGAGCCGTAGCGCCCGAAGGGGCGGCCCGAGGCGTGCGCGGGGCGGGCGCCCAGGGCGAGCGCGGCGCCCGCCCCGGCGCCCGCGAGCAGGAAACCCCGTCTGGACAGGGGGAGGTGGGGCGAGGACATGCGGGTGCTCCTTGACGGTGGCGGGAGAGGAGGAAGAAGAAGGGGTGGCGGTACGTCCTTCGCGGTGGGGGGGGGTGGGGGCCGGGACGCGGAGTGCCCCGGCCCCGTGGGGTGTCAGCTCAGGCGGCCGGCGCCCGCGCCGCAGTCGACGATGCGCGGCACGGCCTGCGCGGGGTCGATCCGGGTGCGCAGGGTGGGGGTCCAGCCGGCGCCGGACTGGAGGATCTCGCCCGGGACCTCGGTGTTGTGGACGGCGATGAGGTCGGTGAGGACGCCGTTGACGTAGTTGTCGTCGGCGGTGAGCGGCGCCTCCTTCCACTTCTTCAGGATCGAACCGGTGCCGACCCCGTCGGCGAGGGTGAACGCGTTGTGCTCGGCGACGAGCTGGGACTCCATGCCGATGCCGTAGCTGTAGCCGTAGCCGTCCTCGGCGACGAAGTGGTTGTTGTAGGAGTCGACCTGTCCGAAGCGGACCCGGGGCGCGCGCTCCACCAGGTTGGAGAAGAGGTTGTGGTGGAAGGTGACCCTGAGGTGTCCCCGGTCGACGGCGGCCGTGGCGGCGCTGTCGCTGTTTCCGATGAGGATCGTCTTGTCGTGGTCCTCGAAGACGTTCCAGGAGGCGGTGACGTAGTCGGCGCCCTTGACGATGTCCAGCTCGCCGTCGTGCTGCTCGTAGATCCGCCCGTAGTAGTAGGGCAGCGTGCTGTCCGGGTGGTCGCCGTCGGTGAACGTGTTGTGGTCCATCCACACATGGGTCGACCCGTAGATGACGGCGCTGTCGTACTCGGAGTTCCAGTTGCCGTCGGCGGTGTCGGTCGGGTCCCACTGCGGGAAGCAGTCCAGCGGGCTCTCGAAGCCCAGGTTGCGGACGATGACGTTGTCGACGGCCTTGATCTGCAGGCTGGCGCCCTTGAAGCCGGCGTCCTTGCCGATGCCGACGATGGTGGTGTTGGCCGGGACGTACGCCTTGATGTAGGCGTCCTGGTTGGCCTGGGAGGCGCGGCGCAGCCCCTCCGGGCTGTCGTCGGGCTCGCTGTCGAGGTTGGTGGCGCGCCCCCAGACCTCGGGTGAGTAGGTGGCGAGGTAGGTGTCGAAGTCGTAGCCGGGCGCGGCGAACGAGTCGCAGCCGGGCCCGTCCGCGTCGATGGTGCCCTCGACTCGGATGATCTTCGGCGCGCTGCCGCCGTCGGCGAGGGCCGCCTTGAACTGGTCCCAGGTGGTGACGGTGTAGACGTGCGCGGCGTCGGCGGCGGACCCCCCGGTGGTCCCGGTGGTGGCGGCGCCCCAGCCGTCGTTCGCGGCCAGCACCTGGCGGTCGGTGGCGACCCGGTGCGGGGCCGCCTGGGCGGTCCCGGTCACGGCCAGCACGAGGGCCGTGCAGCCCACGACCGCCCCTATGACACGTCCATGACATTTCTGTGTACGCACTGTGCGGTTCTCCTCGGCTATGCGGGTGGCCAGGTGATCCAGGAAGTCGGTATGTCCTCGTGCAGCCGGACGACGTCGTGCCGGGCCAGCACCCGGGTGCGCAGCAGTTCCCGTGCCACGAGCCGGGCCACGGCGATGGCCCCCGGCGGGTTGAAGTGGGTGTTGTCCTGCTCGGTGTCCGTCCAGTTGAAGTACGTCTTGGTCGCCTCGACCCCGAGCGACTGCCACAGCGCGAGCGACAGCGCCTCGATGTCGAGCAGCGCCACGTGCTCCTGCTCCGCCAGCGCACGCATCGCCGCCGGGTAGTCGCCGTGGGTCGGCACGGCGTTGCCGTCCGCGTCGAACTTGCGCCGTTCGACCGGGGTGGCGAGCACGGGCCGGGCACCGCGGGCCCGCGCCCCGTCGAGGTACATCCGCAGATAGTCCTGGTACGTCGACCAGGGCTCGGTGTACCGCGTCGGATCGGCGCTCTTCTCGTCGTTGTGCGCGAACTGGACGAGGAGCAGGTCGTGCGGCCGGATGGCGGCGAGGATCGCGTCCAGCCTCCCCTCGTCCACGAAGCTCTTGGAACTCCGCCCGTTCACGGCCTGGTTGGAGACGGTGGTCCGCGCACGGAGGAAGAAGGGGAGCGCCATCCCCCACCCGGTCTCCGGAGCCGCGTCGGCGTACTTCTGGGCGGCGGTGGAGTCGCCGGCGATGTAGAGGGTGCGGTGGGTTCCCCCGGGGCCGCGACCGGCGAGCGGAACGGCGGCGAGAGCCGCGGATGTTACCTGTCTGCGCGTAAGGGACACGTGGGCCGCCTTTCAAACAGGGATCGAGGTGTCTGTCCTGCCCAGGGGCGCGGGGAACTGCGCGACCGGCCGCGACGGCCCCGCAGTCCCCCACAGCCGCGAACCATCCGGCCTCAGTGGTTCTTCTTCCAGTCCGCCTGGGCCTTGTCGAGCTGGTCGGCCAGCGTGTCCAGGAACTCCTTCGCCGTCAGCTTCCCGAGCAGCACCTTCTGGAAGTTCGGCTCGTTGTCGGCCTTGGAGATGGTGTTCCAGTCCGGCAGGTAGTAGGGCAGCTGCACGATCTTCGTGGTCGCCCCGCCGAGCGCCTCGGCGGCCAGCTTCGTCGGCTCCGACGACTGGACCCACGAGTCCTGCGCCGCCTCGTTGTTCGCCGGCACCTGCCCCGCCGACTCGTTCCACTCGCTGTTGGCCTTGTGCGAGGCCGCGAACTCGATGAACTTCCAGGCCGCGGACTTGTTCTTGCTGGACTTGAACAGCCCGAGCCCGTCGACGGGGTTGGAGACCTGCACCCGGGTGCCGTCGTCCAGCGTCGGGTTCGGGATGCCCTTGAACTTGCCGCTGAGCGCCTTCTCGTGGTCGGCGTAGGAACCGAGGTTGTGGCTCAGCATCCCGATCGTGCCGGAGTCCCACTGCGCGACCATCTTGGTGAAGTCGTTGTTGACGTCGGCGGACGGCGTGTCCTTCTTGTACAGCCCGACGTACTTCTCCAGCGCGGCCACGTTCTCCGGGTCGTTGACGGTGGTCTTGTCGCCGTTCCAGAAGGAGGTGATCCCGCTCTGCCCGTAAGTGGCGTCCAGCGCCTGGGCGATGGAGCCCTCACCGCCCCGGATGGTGTACCCGAACTCGTTCTTCGCCCGGTCGGTGAGCTTGGCCGCGGCCGTGAAGAAGTTCGTCCAGGTGGTCGGCGCGTCCAGTCCGGCCGCCTCGAACAGGTCGGTCCGGTACCAGAGCGTGCCGTTGTTCGCGGACGTCGGCACCGAGTAGGTCTTGCCGTCGCCGCCCGCCGCCTTGACGCTCGCCAGGAAGTTGTCGCCCAGCTTGCCGTTCAGCGAGCTCTTGGACAGCCGGCCGTCCAGCGGCTCCAGCGCGCCCTGCGCGGCGACCTCCGCGAGCATCGCGGTGCCGACCCCGCCGACGTCCGGCAGCCCGCCGCCCTGGATGGCGGTGTCGTACTTGGACTGGACGCTGGCGGCGGGCACGCCGACGTACTTGACCTTGATGTCGGGGTTCTGCTTCTCGAAGTCGGCGATGATCTGCTTCCAGACGTCGGTGCGGACACCGCCGTTGTTGTCCCAGAACGTGATCGTGCCCTTGCCGGAGCCCTCGCCGCCCTTGTCCCCCGCGCTGCCGCTGCCGTCGTCGCCGCAGGCGGTGGCGGTCAGCGCGAGCACGGAACCCAGGGCGACGGCGACGGCCGCACGCCTGCTTCTGCGGATGCTGCTCTTCATCGGTCGGCTCTCTTCCTCGGGTCTCTTCTTCGGGATCCAGCGGACATGTGGAGCTGTGGGAGAAGTCGGTTCCTGGTCGGGCAAGCGCTTGCTACGGGGATGCGTCATTGCGGCTCCCTGGGGTGGTGTGGACTACCTGGCGCTGATCCGGAACTGGCTGAAGGTGGCCGCACCGGCGGGGCCAGGCCCCTCGGGCGCGACGGCGAAGAGGCCGAGCAGGGCGCCGACCCAGCGCCAGGGCGTGGCGGTGAACACCGGTCCGGACGGGACGGGGCCCGCCCCCACGTCGAAGGAGAACCGGCAGCGCGCGCCGGCGGCGATCTCGATCCGCAGCCGGGCCCGTCCCGCGGGCGCGGGGCACGCGGACGCGGCGTCGCGTTCCGTCTCGGCGACGGCCTCGGCGAACCGGTGCACCAGCCGTACGCCCCCGTCCGGCCCGCGCTCCAGGCCGATCCAGCCGAAGGCGTCCCCGAGCACCGCGAGCCCGGCCCGCGCGCCGGGCTCGGCGCCGTCCAGCCGGAGTCCGACCTCGACCGTGCACGGCGTACCGGGCAGCCGCTGGGTCAGCACGTTCGGCAGCCGCCTCAGGTCAAACGCGTCGGACGAGCGCACGCACGTCAGCCGCAGCCCGTCCGCCGAGTGCTGGGTCGCCCAGCCGTCCCGCGGGTTGGCCGTCCACTGCCACTGCCGTCCGAACCGCCCGCCGGGGAAGTCGTCGTCGGTGGCGGGCGCGGCGGGCGGCTGCGCCGGCAGAGCGGGCCGCCGGTGCACGGCGACGGGCGCGCCTCGTTCGCCGAGCACCGGCCAGCCGTCCTCGCCCCAGCGCATCGGCTGGAGGTGGACCACCCTGCCGTAGGCCCCGCGCTGCTGGAAGTGCAGGAACCAGTCCTCGCCGCCGCGGGTCCGCACCCAGCCGCCCTGGTGCGGCCCGTTGACGTCGGTGTCCCCCTGCTCCAGCACGATCCGTTCCTCGTAGGGCCCGAAGAACCCGCGGGAGCGCAGGGCGCCCTGCCAGCCGGTCGCCACTCCCCCGGCGGGCGCGAGGATCCAGAACCAGCCGTCGTGCCGGTGGAGCTTGGGCCCTTCGAGGGTGAACCAGCCGGGGATGCGGTCCCCGTCGACGACGGTCTTGCCCGCGTCGAGCAGCGAGGTGCCGTCGGGGTGCATCCGGTGGCCGGTGAGCCGGTTGCCGATCCCGCAGCGGGACCTCGCCCAGGCGTGCACGAGGTACGCCTCGCCGGTCTCGTCGTCCCACAGCGGGCAGGGGTCGATGAGTCCCCTGCCCTCCTTCACCAGGTGCGGGCTGGTCCAGGGGCCCCTGATCTCGGCCGCGTTGACCTGGAAGATGCCGTGGTCGGGATCGCCCCAGAAGATCCAGAAGCGGTCGTCGTGATGGCGCAACGAGGGCGCCCAGACGCCGCGGTCGTGCCGTGGGACCGTGAACTCCCCCTCCGGCACCAGGCGTTCGAGGGCATGGCCGACGAGGGTCCAGTTCACCAGGTCGCGGGAGTGCAGCAGCGGCAGGCCGGGAGCACGGCCGAAGCTGGAGGCGGTCAGGTAGAAGTCGTCGCCGACGCACACGACGTCGGGGTCGGACCAGTCGGCGTCCAGGACCGGGTTGGTGTAGGTCGCCGTCACCGGGTCACCGCCTTCCGGGCCAGCGAGGCCGCCTCGTCGCGGCCGAGGCGGCCGTCCGCGACGACGGTGACGATCCGGCGGACGACCGTCCCGCCGGCCGGGACCGGCAGCCGCCCGGTGTGGGCCAGCGAGGAGCCGACGCCCGGGTACTCGGCGGTCCGCACGAACCAGGGGTCGTGGCGGGTCTCCTCGGTGGCCCCGGCGAAGACCAGCGTCCAGTCGGTGCCGGCCATCGCCAGCCAGTCGGCGCCGCGGCCGTGCACCGCCGGCTCCCCCTCCCGGTCCGCCGTGAAGACGTCCGGCGCGGCGGCCTCCTTACGGGCCCGCCAGAAGAAGCCGCCGTAGGCCGCGCCGGGGCGCCCGTTGGTGGCCGGGCTGCCGATGGACAGCGGGCCGCCGGTGACGTCGGTCAGCGAGAACGTGAAGTCCAGCGCCCAGGCGGTGTCGGTGAGTTCGACGGCCGCGACGGTGCGCCGCTCGCGCAGCAGCCCGGTCCCGGTGGAGCCGACCCAGCGCAGCTCCTCGACGAAGCCGTCGGGGTCGCTGAGCTGGAAGGCGACATGGCGCTGGGTGCCGTGGTCGTCCAGCTCGGTCGGCCCCCGGTCCCGGACGAAGGTCCGTCCGCCCCAGAAGTTGTGCCCCTCGACGTCGGGAACGGCGACACCGACGCCGAGGTGATGGAGGTGGTCGGCGGGCGCCAGCTCGGTGACCACCGTGCCGGCCAGGGTGGTGACGGGGTGGAGGTAGGGGCGCGGGGAGAGGCGGGCCGGGAGCCTGTGGTGTGTCACGTACCACGCCACCGGCCGCCCCGCGGCCGTCAGCACCGGGCTGTCTGCTGTCATGTGCTCACCTCGTTCGGTGGGGCCCAGGGGGCGCCCAGCTCGGAGTAGAGGGCGAGGGTGTCGGCGGCGGCGGTGACCAGGCCGTCGATGCCGGTCACCACCCGGCGGTCCTCGTCGGGCAGGAGGTGCCAGGCGCCGGCGGGCAGCGCGGCCGGGTCGTCGGCCAGCCGGATCGCCTCCACGACCTTCATGAAGGCGCCGGTCGCGTCGGGCTCGACGAGCAGCTCGGCGCCCGTGGTGAGGTGGTCGGCGAGGTTCTCCAGCAGGTCCGTACGGTCGAAGTCGATCTCCTGCGGGCCGTGGCCCGCCCGCTGCACCAGCACGCGGTCCTGCTTGTACCAGAAGGTGATCCGGCCGCTGGAGCCGTGCACCAGGACGTAGGGGTCGCCCGGTTCCTCGGCGCAGAGCGTGGCGGCGACAGTGACCGGGCCGTGCGGGGTGGCGACGCGGACGCAGGAGGTGTCGTCGGACTCGATGTCGTTGGCGCGCAGCAGTTCGGTCTCGATGCCGGTGACGTCCTCGGCGCGGGTGGTGCCGAGCAGGGCGAGGCCGGTGGCGACGGCGTGCGCGAGCGGGTTGGTGAGGACGCCGTCGATGACGTCGACGCCGTTCAGCCGCCGCTTGCCGGCCCAGGGGGCGCGCCGGTAGTAGGACTCGGCGCGGGCCCAGGCGCCGGCGCCGCCCACCCCGGTCACCTCGCCGATGGCGCCCTCGGCCATCAGCTTCCGGATCGCCGGCACGGCCTGCGAGCCCAGCGACTGGAAGCCGATCTGGCAGGCCACACCCGCCTTGGCGACCCCGTCGGCCATCCGCCGGAACTCGGCGTACGACGGCGCAGGCGGCTTCTCCAGCAGCAGGTGCACCCCCCGCTCGGCGGCGGTCAGGGCCAGGTCGGTGTGGGTGGGGATGGGCGTGCAGACGACGGCGATCCGGGCGCCGGTCGAGTCGAGCAGGACGCCGAAGTCGGCGGACTGCTCGGGCGAACCCAGCCCCTCGGGCAGCTCGTCGGCGCCCATCGGGGTCAGCTCGCAGATACCCGCCAGCCGCACGACCCCCTTGTCCTGGAGCCGCCGGATGTTCTCCAGGTGCCAGTGGCCGTGGCCGCGCGCTCCGGCCAGGACCACGTCGATGGGTGAAGAGTTCACAGCGTCCTCCCTGCGTTGTCGATCTTTGCGTGCAGGGTAAGCGTCCGGGCCGCCCGGACCGGGAGGCGTCTCATGAGGTGTCCCGTGCGGTGGCTCATCCCTTCACCGCCCCCGCGCTGAAGCCGGTGATCAGCCACTTCTGGATGAAGGCGAAGACGATCACGACCGGGACGGCGGCGACGATCCCGCCAGCGGCCAGCGCGCCCAGGTCGACGCTGTCGGCGCTCATCAGGGTGTTGAGGCCGACCGGGATGGTCTGCTTGCTCTGGTCGGAGAGGAACATCAGGGCGAACAGGAAGTGGTTCCAGGCGTGCACGAAGGCGAAGGAGCCGACGGCGATCAGGCCGGGCCGCAGCAGCGGGAGCACGACGATCCGGAAGGCGGTGAACCGGTTGCAGCCGTCGACCCAGGCGGCCTCCTCCAGGGAGTACGGCACGTTCCGGATGAAGCCGCTGATCAGGATCATCGACAGCGGGAGCTGGAAGACGGTCTCGGCGACGACGACGCTGCCCAGCGAGTTGATCATCCGCAGGCCGGCGAAGATCTGGAAGAGCGGGACGAGGAGCAGCGCGCCCGGCACGAACTGGGAGCAGAGCAGGGCCAGCATGAAGCCGCGCTTGACCCGGAAGTCGAAGCGGGCGAGGGCGTAGCCGCCGGCCAGGGCGACGACCGTGGTCAGCACCAGGGTCGAGACGCCGACGTAGACGCTGTTGGTGAAGTAGGTGCCGAAGCTGCGCTCGGTCCACACCTTCTGGAAGTGGTCGAAGGTGACCGGCCAGGGGACGAGGGAGGTGGAGCCGGCCGGGCGGAGGGCGAAGAGCAGGATCCAGTAGAAGGGGAGAAGGGTGAACAGGAGGTAGATCCCGAGGGGGAGGTAGATCTGCCAGCGCGGGACCTCGTCCCAGGCGCGGCGCCGCCTTGCGGGCCGGGCGGGTGCGGACACGGCGGGCTCCGCGGTGGGTGCGATCTCGGTGATCACTTCGCCTCGCCTCCGAACTTGCTCAGCCGCAGGTAGACGACCGAGCAGAAGAGCAGGATCACGAACGCGACGGTGGTCAGGGCCGAGGCGTAGCCGAAGTTGTGGGCGTCGACGCTGGTGTTGGCGATGTAGAGGGGGAGGGTCGTCGTCTCCCCCGCCGGGCCGCCTCCCGTCAGGGTGTAGAGCAGGTCGACGTTGTTGAACTCCCACACCGCGCGCAGCAGCGTGGCCAGCACGATGGCGTCCTTGAGGTGCGGCAGCGTGATGTGCCAGAACTGCTTGAGCCGGCCGGCCCCGTCGACCTCGGCGGCCTCGTAGAGGTCCTTGGAGACGGACTGGAGGTCGGCGAGGATGAGGATCGCGAAGAAGGGCACGCCCCGCCAGAGGTCGGCGGCCACGGCAGCGGGGAAGACGGTCCCGGTGTCCGAGAGCCAGCTGGTGCCGTACGACCCGATGCCCGCGTCGGCGAGGTAACGGGTGATGCCCGTCTGGGAGTTGTAGAGGAGCACCCAGATCGCGGAGGTCAGCACGCCGGAGACGGCCCACGGGGAGAAGACCAGGGCGCGGCCCAGCGCCCGGCCCACGAAGGTCTGGTTGACGATCAGCGCGAGCGCGAGGCCGAACAGCAGTTGCAACCCGACCTCCACCACGACCCACTTGGCGCTGAAGGTCAGCGTGTCCCAGAACTGGGGGTCGTGGGCGAAAGCCTGGGTGAAGTTGTCCAGGCCCGCGAAGCCGTTCCGCCAGGGCTTGGTCGGGTTGTAGTTCTGCAGGCTGTAGTAGAAGACGCTGAGCACCGGGTACGCGATGAAGCCCAGCATCAGCAGGGCCGCGGGGGCGATCAGCAGATACGGCAGCCTGCGCGGGGTCGCGGAGGCACGGCGCCGCCGGGGTGGCGCGGGCGGTTTCGCCACGGCTGCGGCTTGGGCCATGACCTGTTCTCCGTTCGCAGTGGGGCAGGTACAGCGGGTACAGGAAGCGCTTGCTACATGCACGTGGTTGAAGCGCTTCGACGATCACGAAAGGGGGGCTAGCCCGCGTACGGGTCGGGCACTTCTCCCGGCCGGGCCAGGAACTCGAAGTCGCAGCCGGTGTCGGCCTGGGTGATCTGCTGGTCGTAGAGCGCGCCGTAGCCGCGCTCGTACCGCGCGGGCGGCGGCGTCCACTCGGCCCGGCGCCGCGCCAGCTCCTCGTCGTCCACGTCGAGCCTGAGGACGCGGGCCTCGACGTCGAGGGTGACCGAGTCCCCGGTGCGGACGAGCGCGAGGGGTCCGCCGATGTACGACTCGGGCGCGATGTGCAGCACGCAGGCGCCGTAACTCGTGCCGCTCATCCGGGCGTCGGAGATGCGGACCATGTCCCGCACGCCCTGTCTGAGGAGGTGGTCGGGGATGGGCAGCATCCCGTACTCGGGCATGCCGGGGCCGCCCTTGGGGCCGGCGTTGCGCAGGACGAGCACGCTGTCGGCGGTGATGCCCAGTGACGGGTCGTCGATGGTGCGCTGCATGGTCCGGTAGTCGTCGAAGACGACCGCGGGCCCGGTGTGCTTGAGCAGGTGCCGTTCCGCGGCGATGTGCTTGATGACGGCGCCGTCGGGGCAGAGGTTGCCGCGCAGCACGGCGACCCCGCCCTCGCTCGCGACCGGGTTGTCGCGGGGCCTGATGACGTCGTCGTCGTGCACCCGGGCGCCGGCGAGCTGCTCGCGGTAGGTGTCGTACGACACCGTCGGCCGGTCGAGGTGGAGCAGGTCGGGGATGCGGGAGAGGAAGCCGGGGAGGCCGCCCGCGAAGTGGAAGTCCTCCATGAGGTACTTCTGTCCGCCGGGCCGGACGTCGGCGAGGACGGGCACGGTGCGGGCGACGCGGTCGAAGTCGTCCAGGGTGAGCCGCACGCCCGCCCGTCCGGCCATGGCGATGAGGTGGATGACGGCGTTGGTGGAGCCGCCGAGCCCGAGGACGGTGGTGACGGCGTCCTCGAAGGCGTCACGGGTGAGCAGCTGGGAGAGCCTGCGGTCCTTGTGGACGAGTTCGACGATCCGCATCCCGGCCAGGGCGGCCATCCTCTCGTGCCCGGAGTCGACGGCCGGGATGCTGGACGCGCCGGGGACGGTGACGCCCAGCGCCTCCGCGGCGGCGGTCAGGGTGGAGGCCGTCCCCATGGTCATGCAGTGTCCGGGCGAGCGGGCCAGGCCGCTCTCCAGCTCCTGCATCTCGCAGTCGCCGATCAGGCCGGCCCGCCGGTCGTCCCAGTACTTCCACATGTCGGTGCCGGAGCCGAGGACCTCGCCCCGCCAGTGGCCGGGGAGCATGGGGCCGGCGGGCACGAAGACGGTGGGCAGGTCGACGGTGGCGGCGCCCATGAGCAGGGCGGGGGTGGACTTGTCGCAGCCGCCCATCAGCACCGCGCCGTCGACCGGGTAGGACCGCAGCAGTTCCTCGGTCTCCATGGAGAGCAGGTTGCGGTAGAGCATCGGGGTCGGCTTCTGGAAGGTCTCGGAGAGGGTGGAGACCGGGAACTCCAGCGGGAAGCCGCCGGCCTGCCAGACGCCCCGCTTGACGGCCTGCGCCCGGTCACGGAGGTGCACATGACAGGGGTTGATGTCCGACCAGGTGTTGAGGATCGCGACGACCGGCTTGCCGAGGTGCTCCTCGGGCAGGTAGCCGAGCTGGCGGGTACGGGCGCGGTGGCTGAAGGAGCGCAGGCCGTCGGTGCCGTACCACTGGTGGCTGCGGAGTTCCTCCGGCCGCTTCACAGCGACCATCCGGCGGCTATGGCGGCGACCTCGGCGCGCTCTTCCTCGGGGAGGTGCCTGCTGGGCGGGCGGACGTCGCGGCGGCACAGGCCGAGGGAGGCGAGGGCCTCCTTGACGACGGTGACGTTGTCGGCGGAGCCGTTGGCGGCGCGGAGTTCCTCGAAGCGGCGGATCTGTTCCCAGACCTTCATGGCGGCCGCGTAGTCGCCGGATCGAAGCGCTTCGATCATGTTCAGCGAAATGGCGGGGGCGACGTTCACCAGACCGGAGGTGAAGCCGGTGGCGCCGGCCGAGAAGTAGGAGGGCGCGTAGGGCTCGGCGAGCCCGGCGACCCAGACGAAGCGGTCCAGCCCCGCGTCCCGGGCGAAGGCCGCGAACTTGGCGGCGTCCGGGACGGCGTACTTGACGCCGATCACGTTGGGGCAGGCGTCGGCGAGTTCGGCGAGGCGGGCCCCGGTGAGCTGGGCGTTGCGGACGTACGGGACGACGCCCAGCTCGGGGACGGACTCGGCGACGGCGCGGTGGTAGTCGACCCAGCCGGACTGGGCGACGTACGGGTGGACGGGCTGGTGGACCATCACCATGTCGGCGCCGTGGTCGCGGGCGTGCCGGGCGGAGGCGACGGCGGTGGGCACGTCGTGGCCGACGCCGACGAGGACCGTGGCCCGGTCGCCGGCCTCGTCGAGGGTCGTCTCGGTGACCAGCCGGCGCTCCTCGGGGGTGAGGGCGTAGAACTCGCCGGTGTTGCCGTTCGGGGTGAGGGTGCGGATCCCGCCGTCGAGGAGGCGGCGCAGCAGGGCCCGGTGCGCGGTCCGGTCGACGCTGCCGTCCGCGGCGAAGGGGGTCACCGGGATGGCCACGACGTCGGCCAGGGCCGCCCGTGGGGTCTCGAACGCCACGCTGCTCATTCCTGACCTTCCTTTGCCTGGGCATCGGGATAGGCACGCTCGACGAAGGACGCGATGTGGGCGTGCAGGGCGCGGGCGGCGCCGTCGGCGTCCCCGTCCAGCGCCAGCCGCAGGATCTCGCGGTGCTCGCCGGCCTCGCGCTCCCAGGAGGGGGAGGCGGCCCAGGCCACGGCGGAGACGAGGGCGGCCTGGTCGCGGACCTCGTCGAGCATGCGGCCGAGCAGCGGGTTGCCGCACGGGAGGTAGAGGGCGCGGTGGAACTCCCGGTTGGCCAGCGAGCGTTCGGCGGTGTCGGTCGCGTCGTCGGCCCGGGTGAGGGCGTCGCGGGCGGCGTCGAGGGAGGCGCCCCTGCGGACGGCGCGTCTGAGCGCCTCGGGTTCGAGGAGCAGCCGGACGTCGTAGACCTCGCGGGCCATGTCCGCGTCCACCATGCGCACCGTGACGCCCTTGTACTGGCTCATCATGACCAGCCCGGTCCCGGCGAGGGTCTTGAGCGCCTCCCGCACGGGGGTCTTGGACACCCCGAACTGGGCGGCGAGCTCGGTCTCCACCAGGGCCTGGCCGGGCGTCAGCTGCCCGGTGAGGATGCGGTGTTTGATCGCGTCCAGCACGAACTGGGTGCGGGACGGGATCGGCATGGGCACAGAGGTCATGCGCGCCTCTCGGGGTCACGTACCGGGCCCTGGGACCCGGTCTGACGTATCTGATCTCGCGTATCGCGTCTCATATATGACGTACGAAGTACGACGCGGATGAAGGTAGGAGGGCGGCCGTGTTTCGTCAATGCTTCTGACAGAGAAGACAGAAAGCGGTTACTGGGGTGCGGTTGCCGGGTCGCTCCGGGCCGGGGCTCAGATGCCCCGGGCCTCGCCCTCCCGCGCCACGCTCGTGGGCCGCCCGAAGACCGCGGCGGCCCGGGCCGCGGCCATCTCCCGGGTCAGGGCCGGTCCCACGTGGGTGATCAGGAGCTCCCGCACCCCGGCCTCCAGGGCGATCCGCCCCGCGTCCTCCGGAGTCAGATGGAACCGTTCGCCATCGCGATGCTCGTCGAGGTCCGCCTCGCAGAGGAAGGCGTCCGCGCGCACGGCCAGCTCGGTCAGGGCGTCGCACGGGCCGCTGTCCCCGGAGTAGGCGAGGACGCTGCCCTGGCATTCGGCGCGCAGTCCGTAGCCCTCGGCGTCGTGGGCGACCGCCCGCGCGGAGAGCCGCAGGTTCCAGTGCTGGACGGTATGGCCGTCGTACAGGGGCCGGAAGTCGAAGACCCCGTTCAGGAAGGCCAGGTCCGCACGGCCGAAGAAGCCCGCCAGGCGGCGGGCGCAGTCCTGCGGGGCGTAGACGAGGATCGGCGCGGGCGGGGTCATCCCGCCGAAGGCGTAGGCGTACGCGGCGGCCAGCAGGTCGGCGCTGTGGTCGGCGTGCAGATGCGAGATCCAGATCGCCGTGAGCCGCGTCGGATCGGTGTGCCGCTGCAATTCCGCGAAGGTCCCGGTGCCCGCGTCCACCCACACCTCGGCACCACCGCCCCGCAGCAGGTACCCGGAGCACGGACGGCCCGGGAGGGGATGCGGAGCGGCGGTGCCGAGGACGGTGAGGCTCAGTGGCATGGCGAAGGAGAATACGGACCCAGGAGGCCGCCCGCTCACCGTTCGGCTTCCCCGTCGCCCACCATGCCCGATATGCCAGGTCCCCGTATCAGGTTCCCCGTATGTCCATGAGGTGGTCGTCGAGGTCCGCCGCCCAGTCCTCGCGGCGCCAGGGCAGCAGTCGCCTGCGCGCCTCCCGCAGGCGGAGCGCCGGAACCCGGCCGCCCGTGCCGGACGCCGCGGTCACGCACTCGTGCAGCAGTTCCGCCGCCGCTCGTGGCTCGCCCAGCCGGATCCGTGCCAGCGCCTGGTCGGTCGTGACGATCACCCGCTGCACCTGCTCCCGTGGAGCCCGTAACGCGAGGGCCGATCGGGCTAACCGGTCGTGCGCGGCAGCCGCGTCGCCGACGTACAACTCGCACACGCCCTCGAAGCCGCGCAGGTGTCCGACCGAGAAACACGTCGGCGCCGGGTCCTCGCCGCGGTCCGCCTCGACGTCGTACCAGGCCAGCCCCAGCGCGGCCCGCGCCTGTCGCTCCTGCCCCGCCCGCGCGGCGATCTCCGCCTGGAGCGCATGGGCTCTGGCCCGCATCAGCGTCGACTCCCCGCGGCCGGCAGTGAACACCGCGTCGCTCACCATGCGCCGGGCACTCCCGATGTCCTGTGCCGAATCCGCCGAATACAGGGTCACCAGCGCATGGCTCATCTGCACAGCGGCGGTACGCCACGGAACACCGAGCCGTACCGCCTCCTGGATCGCCTCCTGGTAGAGCGTCCGCGACGCCGCGTCGTCCCGGGTCTCGAATGCCAGCCGTCCGGCCAGCATGACCGCCGACACCGCCACCTCACGCAGGCCCGGAAGGAGGGGCTCGGGTACCGGACCGGACAAGAGACGGTGTGCCGCTTCCACGGCGGGCGCGAGCAACAGCTGGAGCCGCACCATCGGCAGCGAACCCACCTCGGTGTTGACGTCCGTTACGACCGATGCGAGCCCGGCCACAGTGTCCTCGTCCGCGCGCGTGGGATCACCGAGAGCCGAGGCAAGGCCGCTCTGCACACGGGGCGAGAGCAGAGCGAGCATCCCACCGGTGGAGTCCGTCGCCGCCCGCAGCACCTGGGTGCGGAGTTCGGCGATACGGAGTTCGCTCTCGCCCATGAGCCCGAGCGCCTGGAGGTATTCGGCGAAGTCGCTGCCCGCACCGAGCTGGAGTTCACCGGCAGGGGTACGGGCGTAGAGGTGCGCGAGGAGCAGTTGGTAACGCTCATCGGGTCTGCTCGGGCTGACCGACTCCCAGCGGGCGACGCTCCTTTGCACACCGGCCGCCGTCGGCAGCGGAGGGTGGCGCAGATCCCGTGCGAGTACGACAAGCGCGTGGGCGAGACCGGCGAGCGAGAGGCCCCGCCCCTTGCGTAACCGCTTGAATGTCGCCGCTCCGGCAGTCCTCTCGCGCATGGGGCCATAGTGCACCGGAGCGTGGCCAAACACGGCTAAACAGGAACGACCAGGTGTGGTTTCCCCTGATCGCGTGTGTAGTTCAGGGTCTGCCAGGTACCCGACCGAAGCTGCTCGACGCCGGGGAAGCCGATCGTCATCTCCGAGCGGTCGACCATCCATCTGTTCCGTGCGTGGTACGCGTCGGTGTGCAACTCCGGTGCGGCGAGTTCCACGATCTCGGTGAGGCGTTCGCGGACCAGGGCGACCGCTTCACGGGCTTCGGCCGGCTGCTGGTCGAGCGTGCCGGGAGTGACCACGGTGAGGTCGGCCTCCGTGTTCCCGGCCAACCACAACAAGGCAAGAGTGTCGATGCCCTTGGCGCCGCCGAGGTAGAAGTGCGCGCTTGTGGTGAACGGGAGCAGATACTCGGCGAACAGAGCCGAGAAGTCGTCGGGCCGACGGTGGCCTGTGCCACGGGTCCCTGTGATCGTCACCGAACGCGTCAAGATCAACTCCGTGTCATGGGTTGTCATATCCCCGGCTGATGCCGTCCTTGGGATCGTCAAGCCGTGGACAACGATGACCTCACCATGCTCTCCCCACGGGTGACCGTGGGATTGTGCCGCGCGACCGAGCCCCTGGTCGAGAGCGCTCACAGCACCCCTCCTCCGGACATCACCACGATGAGGGGCACCGCGAGCATCCTGCTCGACCCGGACGCGGCCCCTGGTGTGCTGCCCCCGTCAGCCGCCGGACTGCTCCTCCTCACCGACGCGTTGCGAGGTCACCTGCATCTGCTCGTCCCGGAGATCGAGTCACTGGCGGAAGAGGTCGGCAAGGCGAGCGTCGCCGGTTACGTAGCACGCAGATGTGTGTGGGAGGCCCGCAGCAGACTGGAAGCCGTACCCAGCCCCCGATACGGCGGCACCGTCGGCCACGCCCGGCGTCTTGCCCGCGCCCTCAACGCCCTGTGCGACCAGTTCGAACGACTGACGGCCGAGGACTCCCCTCTCCCGGGCTCCACCCAGGCGGGAGAGCCCCACGAGGGAGGGTGACGCCGACCGTCCATTCCCGCGACCCCGCGTCGGCTACGGCTTCCAGCCCGGGGCGCGGCCGGTCAGGCCGATCGTGCGGTCCAGCAGTGGGGCCGCTTCGGGCACCTGTACGACCGGGCCGAACGGGCCGCGGTCGCCCTGGGCCGCCGTCCGCAGGAAGCCGTACGCCGCCTCCAGGGCCGCCGGGTCCGGGGTGTACTCCTGGCCGGTGGCACGGGCCAGGTCCCAGCCGTGGACGACCAGTTCGTCGGCGGCCACCGCGGCCGCCACCGCGCCCGGCAGGTCGATCCCGCCGGCCCGCGTCATGCCCTCCCACGCGGACGGGTCGCGCCAGGCCCGGGCGAGCGCGTCGAGGGCCTCGGGCAGCTCCGTGCGCCAGCCCGGTCCGACGTCGGGCGTGACGGCGTCCGGCGGGGTGCCGGTCGTCGCGCCGAGGTCCTTGCGGGCCGCGTCCCGGAAGGCGACGGAGAGTCCCGCCACATGGCCGAGGAGGTGCCGGACCGCGTAGGCCGGGCACGGGGTCGGCGCCGCCAGCTGCCCGTCCGTCACCCGTTCCGCGAGCGCCGCCACGATCCTCGCCTGCGGTCCGAGGTCGATCATGGTCGTGCCGGTCATCTCCGGTGCCTCCTGCCGGTGCGGTGGTCTGCGTCGAAGGGTGGACCGCGCGGCGCGCCGAAACTCATCGGCGCGCCCGGACCCGGCCCGCTCCCGGCTCCGCTCTAAGGCACCTTCCCGATGCCCGCACCCCCGCCTCAGACCGACCATGAGCCGACATGACGACCTCCTCCTGGGCCGTGGTGCGGCTGCTGCGGGACCGCAACGCGGCGCTCTACCTCGCCGGCGTCGTGGTGTCCGGCTTCGGCACCTCGGCGCTCTGGCTGGTGTCGGGTGTCTGGGTCAAGGACCTCACCGGGTCCGACGGCCTCGCCGCGCTGTGCACCGCCGCCCTCTGGGCCCCCACCCTCGCCGGCCCGGTCCTCGGCACCCTCGCCGACCGCGTCCGCCGCAAACCCCTGCTGATCTCCGTCAACCTCGCTCTCGCCGGTCTCCTGCTCCCCCTGCTGACCGTCGGCTCCCCGGCCTCCGTCCCGCTCCTGTTCGCCGTCCTGCTCGTATACGGCGCGGCCGGCGTCGTGGAGGAGGCCGCCAACGCCGCGCTCGTCGCCGCCGCCGTCGACCCCGGCCTGCTCGGCGACTTCAACGGGCTGCGGATGACCGCCCGCGAGGGCATGAAGCTGGTCGCCCCGCTGACCGGCGCCGCGCTGTACACGGCGTACGGCGGGCGGGCCGTCGTTCTGCTCGACGCCCTGACCTTCGTGCTCGCGGCGGGGCTGTGCGCGCTGCTGCGGGTCCGCGAGGAGCGCCCCGCGCGGGCCGCCGGGAACTGGCGGCGGGAGACGGCCGAGGGCGTACGGCTGCTCCGGGGACACCCCGGGCTGCGCCCGCTGGTCCGGGCCGGCGGCACCACGCTCTTTTTGGCCTCGCTGGGCAGCGCCCTCAACTACGCCGTCCTGGACGCGCTGGGCCGCGCCCCCGCCTACCTCGGTGTGCTGTACGCCGTCCAGGGCATCGGCTCGGTCGCGGTCGGGCTGCTCGCGGGGCCGGCGATGCGGCGGCTCGGCGAGCGGTGGTTCGCGGTGTGCGGGATCGCGCTGACGGGGGTCGCGATGGCCGGGCGGGCCGTGCCGTGTGACATATCACTGCTCGCGTGCAGCCTGGCCTCCGGACTCGGCCTGCCCTGCGTCCTGATCGCCGCCTACACCGCCGTCCAGCGCGAGATCCCGTCCGCCGCGCTGGGGCGGGCGACCGCGACCGCCGACACGCTGATGTTCACACCGAACGTGATCGGGCTGACGGCCGGGGCCGCCCTGGTCGGACTCGTCGACCACCGGCTGCTGCTGGCGCTCTTCGGCGGCGGGCTGCTCGCCACCGCCGGGTCACTGGCTCAGCGCAGCGCCTCCCGCACCGCGGCCAGGTCCTCGTCGGACGCCAACCCTGCGTGATAGAGCCGCAGTTCGGTCGCGCCCAGGGCCCGCGCGCGCTCCGCGTCGGCCGCGAGCGTGCCGGGGCTGCCGCCCATCCCGGAGACCACCCCGAAGTTGGCCGCCAGGACGGTGTCCGCGCGGGCGTGCCCGGCGAAGGGCGTCAGCGGCGCCGGGCCGCCCGCGCAGGGGACCACGACCCCGTCGGCGACGGACAGGATCCCCCGCGGGTCCACGCCCGGGTTGGCGCCGCAGTGGTACGTCACCGGGTCGGCGTGCAGCAGGACCTGGAAGCCGGCGGGCGCGGCGGCGCGGACGGCGGCGACCACCGTCTCCTGGAGCGTGCGGGCGGTCGTGTCCCGCCACGCGCGCGTGGCCGCCGCCACCGGCTCGCCGAGCAGCTTCTCGACCGTCGGCCAGCCCCCGTCGTCGGCGGTGCCGCGCCACAGCGGTTCCAGCGCGTGCCGGACCGCCCTGGCCAGCTCGTCCGCGTCCAGGCCCTGTTCGCCGTAGCCCGTCCGGCAGTCCGGGCAGAAGCAGAGGGCCATCAGGTACTGGCCGGCGTCGCCGAGCGGGACGCCCGCGGTCTTGTCGTGGGCGTGCAGGTGCTGGAGGCCGTACCAGCCGAGGGACTCCAGTTCGGTGCCGGAGGCGCCCGGGCGCACGGCGGCCTCGGCGGCGAGGTCGGTGAGGTGGGCGCGGGTGGCGGGCTGGGCGATGCAGGGGGCCCACGGGTAGCGGTCGCCGTAGGCGTTGACGACCGAGGTGTCCGGACGGTCCGCGCCCAGACGGGAGTTGTGGGCGAGGATCACCCAGGTGTGCACTTCGAGGCCGGCGGCGCGCAGGGCCTCGGCCGCCTCGCCGTGGGCGTCGCCCGGGGCCCAGTCGCCGGCCGGGTACGGGCGGAGCGCGCGGCCCGCCCAACGGCCCTCGTCCGGCGGGTAGTACACGGCCGCGTGTTCGGCGGTGACGATGCGGCGCAGCGGGTGGCGGGGGGTCAGCGCGCGGGTGGAGTGGTAGGCGGAGGCGAGGGTGACCTGGTCCACGCCGAGTGCGGCGATCCGCCCGGCTGCCTCCGGGTCCCCGTTGACGTCCCAGGGGTAGACGAACGTCGACGCCTTCATACGGCTTCCTTCGGACGCGGACGGGCTCACGCGTTCTCCTCCAGCAGCGCGTACCCGCGCTCGATCAGCTGAGCGAGCTGCTTGACATGATCCTCGCCCGGTTCGTGCAGCGGGGGGCGGACCCCGCCGACGTCCAGTCCGCGCAGCCGTACGCCCGCCTTGACGAGGGAGACGGCGTATCCGCGGCCCTGGGCGCGGAGTTCGACGAAGGGGCGGTAGAAGCCGTCCAGCAGGCGTTCCAGGACCGGCCGGTCGTCCTCGCGCAGGGCCGTGTGGAAGGCGAGGGCGATCTCGGGGGCGAAGCAGAAGACGGCCGAGGAGTAGAGGGTGATGCCGATGGCCCGGTAGGCGAGCTGGGTCTGTTCGGCGGTGGGCAGGCCGTTGAAGTAGAGGAAGTCGCCGGGTGCCTCGGTGCGCACGGCGCTGACGACGCGCTGCATGAGGTCGAGGTCGCCGAGGCCGTCCTTGAAGCCGATGATCCCCTCGGTGCGGGCGAGTCCGACGACGGTGGCCGGTGTGAACACCGCGTTGTCCCGCTGGTAGACGATGACGGGGAGGCCGGTCGCCGCGGCCACCTCGCGGTAGTGCCGCAGCAGGCCCTCCTGTCCGGCGACCACCAGGTAGGGCGGCATGGCGAGCAGGCCGTCGGCGCCCGCAGCCTCGGCGAGACGCGCGTAGCGTGCGGCGAGCGCGGTGCCGTAGCCGGCGCCGGCCACCACCGGGACCCGGCCCTCGGCCGCCTCCACGGCCGCGGCCACGCAGGCCTCGTACTCCTCGGGCAGCAGCGCGTGGAACTCGCCGGTGCCGCAGCAGGCGAACACGGCGGCGGCGCCGGCGGCCACGCCCCGGCGGACGTGCTCGCGGTAGACGTCGAGGTCGAGGGCGCCGTCGGGGCCGTAGGCCGTGACGGGGAAGAAGAGCGGCCCGCGCGGGTCGCGGAGCCGGGCGGCGAGAGGGGCTGGCGTCACGGGCGCTCCCTGGGCGATGCGGTCGACGCAGTCGATGCACGCCTCTGATCGGCGTCTATATTCATGAACGCGACCACGTTACGAGTCCCGCTCAAGGCCGGTCAAGCAGGCAAACGACCAACATGCCAGCGGATTTCCGCACGCCACGGCACACTTGACGCAACACGCCCCAGCTCCCTAGCGTGTCCACGAATGTGAATACAATGCACGTACGCGACCAGCGCCGAGCCAAGGAGACCGTGGATGCCCACTCCCCGCACGCTACTGCTCACCGGCGCCGCCGGCGGGCTCGGCACCCTGATGCGGTCACTGCTCCCCCAGTACGGCTACGAGCTGCGCCTGTTCGACGTGCGGCCCGTCGAGGGCGCGCCGGACGCGATCACCGCCGACCTCGGGGACACGGCGGCGCTGCGCGAGGCGGTACGGGGTGTGGACGCGGTGCTCCACCTCGCGGGGATCTCCCTGGAGGCACCGTTCGAGAAGATCCTCCGGTCGAACATCGAGGGCACCTACAACCTGTACGAGGCCGCCCGGCTGGAGGGCGTGCCGCGCATCGTCTTCGCCTCCTCCAACCACGCCGTCGGCTTCGCGCCCGCCCCGCGGCCGGGCGAGCCGGCCGTCCCGGTCGACACCCCGCACCGCCCGGACACCTTCTACGGACTGTCCAAGTCCTTCGGCGAGGACCTCGCCCAGCTGTACTGGGACAAGCACGGCCTGGAGACCGTCTCGGTCCGCATCGGCTCCTGCTTCACGGAGCCGCGGGACGTGCGGATGCTCTCGGTCTGGATGAGCCCCGGCGACGGCGCCCGCCTCTTCCACGCGGCGCTGACCGCCGAGGAGGTCGGCCACACCGTCGTCTACGGCTCCTCCGCCAACACCCGGCTGTGGTGGGACCTCTCCTCCGCGCGGGCGCTCGGCTACGCGCCGCAGGACGACTCGGAGCAGTACGCCGGCAAGCTGATCGCCGAGCACGGCGAGCTGGACCCGGAGAACCCGGCCCACACCCACCTGGGCGGCCGTTTCGTGAACGACCCGCCGATCTGGCCGTACTGAGCCCCCACCGGGAGCGGGCGGGCACCGAACGGGCCCGCCCGGCGGCACGTTCGGGCACGGATCATGCCCGATCCCACGTCACCCACAGCGGCGCCCCAGGTCTGAGACGGGCACCCGGGAGTCCGATCGGGCACACCCGGGCAGCATCGGGCGCGCAACAGGCCTGGTCCGGACCGCGCACCGGCGGTAGAACTTCCCCCATGGCCCGAACGGGCGGCTCCACGGGGAAGCGGGTGACGGCATGAGCACCAGGACGGCGGAAGAACGCCAGCGCGAGATCGTGCGGACCGCCCGCGCCACCGGCTCCGTCGACGTCACCGCACTCGCCGCCGAGCTGGGCGTCGCCAGGGAGACCATCCGGCGCGATCTGCGCGCCCTGGAGGACCACGGGCTGGTCCGCCGCACCCATGGCGGTGCCTATCCCGTGGAGAGCGCCGGTTTCGAGACCACGCTCGCCTTCCGTTCGACCAGCCACGTCCCCGAGAAGCGCCGGATCGCGACCGCCGCCGCCGACCTGCTGGGCGACGCCGAGACCGTCTTCGTCGACGAGGGCTTCACCCCCCAGCTCATCGCCGAGGCGCTGCCCGGGGACCGGCCGCTGACCGTGGTCACCGCGTCCCTGCCGGTGGCGGGCGCGCTCGCGGAGGCCGAGAACGTCTCCGTACTGCTGCTCGGCGGCCGGGTCCGGCGGGGCACCCTGGCCACCGTCGACCACTGGACGACGAAGATGCTGGCCGGCTTCGTCCTCGACCTCGCCTACATCGGCGCCAACGGCATCTCCCGCGAGCACGGCCTGACCACCCCCGACCCCGCCGTCAGCGAGGTCAAGGCGCAGGCGATCCGGGCCGCGCGCCGCACGGTGTTCGCGGGCGTGCACACCAAGTTCGGAGCGGTCAGCTTCTGCCGGTTCGCGGAGATCGGCGAGCTGGAGACCATCGTCACCAGCACCCTGCTGCCCGCCTCCGAGGCCCACCGCTACTCGCTCCAGGGCCCGCAGGTCATCCGCGTCTGATCGACGAACACCCTCCCCGTACGGCACACCCACGCCCACGAGGGCCCCTTATGTCCCGATAAGTTCTCCAGGAGCGCCCCATGCGAACCCAGAGCCGTCGAACGCCCCGCGCGCTGTTTGCGGTGGCCGCCGCAGGAACGCTGATCACCCCGCTGCTCGCCGGCTGCTCGGGCGCCGGCGCGGGCGGCGGTTCCTCCGCCCACTCCATCAACGTCCTCATGGTCAACAACCCGCAGATGGTGGAGTTGCAGAAGCTCACGGCCGCCCACTTCACCAAGGACACCGGGATCAAGGTGAACTTCACCGTGCTGCCCGAGAACGACGTCCGCGACAAGATCAGCCAGGACTTCGCCAACCAGGCCGGCCAGTACGACGTCGCCACCCTCTCCAACTACGAGATCCCGATCTACGCCAAGAACGACTGGCTGGAGCCGATCGACGCGTACGTGAAGAAGGACACCGCCTTCGACCAGCAGGACATCCTCAAGCCGATGCAGGAGGCCCTCACCGCGGCGGACGGCAAGCTCTACGGCGAGCCCTTCTACGGCGAGTCGTCCTTCCTGATGTACCGCAAGGACGTCTTCGAGAAGAAGGGGCTGACCATGCCGGCCCATCCCACCTGGCAGCAGGTCGCCGACCTGGCCGCCGAGGTGGACGGCGCGGAGCCCGGCATGAAGGGCATCTGTCTGCGCGGGCTGCCCGGCTGGGGCGAGATGCTGGCTCCGCTGACCACGGTCGTCAACACCTTCGGCGGCACCTGGTTCGACAAGGACTGGAAGGCGCGACTGGACTCCCCCGAGTTCAAGAAGGCCACGCAGTTCTACGTCGACCTGGTCCGCAAGCACGGCGAGTCCGGCGCCGCCCAGTCGGGCTTCGCCGAGTGCCTGAACGACACGACCCAGGGCAAGACCGCGATGTGGTACGACGCCACCTCAGGCGCGGGTTCGCTGGAGGCCTCCGGTTCCCCGGTCAAGGGCAAGATGGGCTACGTCCCGGCCCCGGTCGAGAAGACCGACAGCTCCGGCTGGCTCTACACCTGGGCCTGGGGGATCCAGAAGGCGTCCAAGAACCCCGACGACGCCTGGAAGTTCATCTCCTGGGCGTCGGGCAAGGGCTACGAGAAGCTCGTGGGCCAGAAGGCGGGCTGGGCCGACGTGCCGGCCGGCAAGCGCACGTCGACGTACGACATCCCGCAGTACCGCGCGGAGGCGGCCGCCTTCGCGGACGTCACCCGGGACGCCATCGCCAGCGCCAGGCCCAACGACCCGGGTGTCCAGCCGCGGCCCGCGCCCGGCATCCAGTTCGTCGACATCCCCGAGTTCACCGACCTGGGCACCAAGGTCTCCCAGGAGATCAGCTCCGCCGTCGCCGGTCAGCAGTCCGTCGACGCCGCGCTGAAGAAGGCGCAGAAGCTCGCCGAGGCCGTCGGCAAGAAGTACGAGGGATCATGACCGCCACCGCCACCGCCCGGGTCGCCGCCGCCGCGCGGCCGGCGCCCCGGCCCCCGTCCGACCGGCTGCGGGCCTGGGCCACCCGGGCCCCGCTGCTGCCCGCGCTGGTCTTCATGGTCGTGGTGACCCAGCTGCCGTTCGTGGCGACCGTGGTGATCTCGTTCTTCGACTGGAACGCCCTCTACCCGAAGGACCGCCACTTCACCGGCGTCGACAACTACCGCCAGGTCCTGACCGACCCGGACCTGCGCCACTCGGTGGGGACGACCGCCCTGCTGACGGTCACCGTGGTGCTGGTCAGCCTGGTCCTGGGGCTCGGGGTCGCGCTGCTGCTCAACCGGAGGTTCCGGGGCCGGGGCGTGGTCCGCACCCTGATGATCGCGCCGTTCCTGGTCGTCCCGGTCGCGGCGGCGCTGCTGTGGAAGCACGTCCTCTACAACCCCGAATACGGCCTGCTCAACGGCCTGTTGCACTACGTCGGCGGTCCCCAGCCGGACTGGATCTCCGACACCCCGCTGCTCGCGGTCGAGGCCGCCCTGGTGTGGCAGTGGACGCCGTTCATGATGCTGATCCTGCTGGCCGGACTGCAGAGCCGTGACCAGCAGCAGCTGGAGGCCGCCCGGGTGGACGGCGCGAGCGACTGGCAGATCTTCCGCTACCTGACCTTCCCGCACCTGCGCCGCTACCTCGAACTCGGCGCCCTGCTGGGCTCGATCTACATCGTGCAGAACTTCGACGCGGTCTTCACCATCACCTCCGGCGGCCTGGGCACCGCCAACCTCCCCTACACCGTCTACCAGAGCTTCTACCAGGCCCACGAGAACGGCCTCGCCTCGGCCGCGGGCGTCCTGGTGGTCATCGGCTCGATCGTCATCGCGACCTTCGCCCTGCGCGTGGTGTCGTCCCTGTTCCGCGAGGAGGCGTCCCGCGCATGAACACCGCAGTGACCGCCGTACGGCGGGGCGGACCCGGGCTGGTCGCGTGGCTGACGGGGATCGTGTTCTTCCTGCCCATCGCGTGGATGGCGCTGACGTCCTTCCACTCCGAGACGGACGCGGCGACCAACCCGCCGTCCGTCACCGCCGCCCTCACCCTGGACGGCTACCGCGAGTTCTTCGGCGTCGGCGGCGGGGCGAGCCCGTGGCCCGCGCTGATCAACTCGACCATGGCGTCGGTGACCTCGACGCTCCTCGTCCTCCTGCTGTCCTTCCCGGCGGCCTACGCGCTGTCGATCCGCCGGGTGCGCAAGTGGACGGACGTGCTGTTCTTCTTCCTCTCCACGAAGATGCTGCCGGCCGTGGCGGGCCTGCTGCCGGTCTACCTGTTCGCGAAGAACGCCGGGATGCTCGACAACATCTGGCTGCTGGTCGTCCTCTACACCTCGATGAACCTGCCGATCGCGGTCTGGATGATGCAGTCCTTCCTCGCCGAGGTCCCGGTCGCGGTGATCGAGGCCGCCCGGGTCGACGGCGCGCGCCTGCCGACCGTCCTCGCGCGCGTGGTGGCCCCGATCTCGCTGCCCGGCATCGCGGCGACCGCCCTGATCTGCTTCATCTTCAGCTGGAACGAACTGCTCTTCGCCCGGGTCCTGACCGGCGTGGTCGCCGAGACCGCCCCGGTCTTCCTGACCGGCTTCATCACCAGCCAGGGCCTGTTCCTGGCGAAGGTGTGCGCCGCGTCGCTCGTCGTCTCCCTGCCGGTGCTCGCCGCGGGGTTCGCCGCCCAGGACAAACTCGTCCAGGGCCTGTCCTTGGGAGCCGTGAAATGAAGGCCGCCGTCATCGAGTCCGTGGGCCGCGCCGTCGTCACCGAGGTCCCCGACCCGGCACCGGGCCCCCGCGAGGTCGTCGTGGAGGTGGCCGCCTGCGGTCTGTGCGGCACCGATCTGCACATCCTCCAGGGCGAGTTCGCGCCCAAGCTGCCGATCGTGCCGGGGCACGAGTTCGCGGGCGAGGTGGTCGGCGTCGGCTCCCAGGTGACCGAGGTGGCGGTCGGCGACCGGGTGGCGGTCGACCCGTCCCTGTACTGCCACGAGTGCCGGCAGTGCCGGAGCGGCCACAACAACCTCTGCGAGCGGTGGGCCGCGATCGGCGTGACCGTGCCGGGCGGGGCCGCGCAGTACGCGGTGGCCCCGGTCGCCAACTGCGTCAGGCTCCCCGAGCACATCCGCACCCAGGACGCGGCCCTCATCGAGCCGTTGTCCTGCGCGGTCCGCGGCTACGACGTGCTGCGGTCGAGGCTCGGCGCGCGGGTGCTCGTCTACGGCTCCGGGACCATGGGCCTGATGATGCTGGAGCTGGCCAAGCGGACCGGCGCGGCGGGCGTCGACGTGGTCGACCTCAACCCGGCCCGGCTGGAGACCGCCCGCCGCCTGGGCGTCTCGGCGACCGCCGCGCACGCCGACGAACTGGACCGGCCGCAGGGCTGGGACGTGGTGATCGACGCGACCGGCAACGCGGCGGCGATCCAGGACGGCCTGGACCGGGTCGCCAAGGCCGGCACGTTCCTCCAGTTCGGCGTCGCCGACTACGCGACGCGGGTGACCATCGACCCGTACCGCATCTACAACCAGGAGATCACCATCACGGGCTCGATGGCCGTGCTGCACAGCTACGAGCGGGCGGCGGAGCTGTTCGCGAACGGGGTGCTGGACCCGGACGTCTTCATCAGCGACCGGCTCCCCCTGGACAGCTACCCGCAGGCGCTGGAGCAGTTCGCGGCGGGGGTGGGACGGAAGATCGTCGTCGTCCCCTGAGCCGTCCGGGGGCCGTCCGGGGGCTGTCCCGGGTCCGCCCTTCGGTAAGGGAACGGTAAAGCGGTGCCGTTCGTTCAGTGGGGCATGACAGCTATGACCCCTGGCTCGAACATCCCTCTCCCCGTCCCCCGGGTGGCGGTGGACGTCGCCGCCCCGGTGCGGCTCGACGTGTCGGGCCTGCTGCTCACCGGCGACGGCAAGGTGCGCTCCGACGACGACTTCATCTTCTACAACCAGCCGGCCGGCCCCGGTGTGACGTACCGCTCCGGCGGCGGTACGTCCCCGGACGCGATCACCGTCGACACGGCGGCCGTGCCGCCCGGCATCGAGAAGATCGTCGTCACCGCGAGCCCCGACGCCGCGGGCCAGACCTTCCAGGGCATCGAGCCGACCGCGACCATCCGCAACGCGGACGACGGCTCGGTGCTGGCCACCTTCACCCCGCCGCAGCTGGGCACGGAGACGGCGCTGGTCGTCGTGGAGATCTACCTGCGGGGCGGCGCGTGGAAGGCCCGCGCGGTCGGCCAGGGGTACGCCGACGGACTGGCCGGCATCGCGACGGACTTCGGAGTGTCGGTGGAGGAACCGGCCCCCGCCACCGCGCCGGCCGCTCCCCCGGCCCCCCTCTCCCAGCCGGCCCCGCCCGCCGTTCCCCCGATGCCGCCCGCCCCGCCCGCGCCGCCCGCCCCGGGCGCCGGGAAGGTCAACCTCGACAAGGGCCGGGTCAGCCTCCAGAAGAACCAGACCGTGTCCCTGGTCAAGGGCGGCAGCCCGCTGCTCGCCCAGGTGAAGATGGGCCTGGGCTGGGAGCCGGCGTTCCGCGGCGCCGACATCGACCTGGACGCCTCGGTCATCGCCTACGGCCCGCAGCGCAACCACATCGACAGCTGCTACTTCGGCAAGCTGTCCGTCCTCGGCGGCGCGATCAAGCACTCCGGCGACAACCTCACGGGCGAGGGGGGCGGCGACGACGAGGTGATCGTGGTCGACCTCGGCCGCATCCCGCCGGAGGTCACCGGCCTGGTCTTCACCGTGAACTCCTTCTCCGGCCAGAAGTTCACCGAGGTCGCCAAGGCCTACTGCCGCCTGCTGGACGCCGCGACCGGCGAGGAACTGGTCCGCTTCGACCTCACCGGCGCCGAACCGCAGACGGGCGTCCTGATGGCGAAGCTCATCCGCCAGTTCTCCGGCGAGTGGGACATGACGGCCGTGGGCTCGTTCGTGAAGGCCCGCACGGTCCGGAACATGGTGAAGCCGGGGGCGGAGGCGCTGTAGCACGGCGCCCCGGGCAGGGGGCGGGGGCGCACCCGGCCGAGGGGCGCGGGGCGGCCCCCTACGCCCCCAGCCCCTCCATCATCAGTCCCACGTACCGCCGGATCAGCGTCCGCTCCCCCTTCGCCAGCTCCGTCGCCGTCGCCACCCCGTGCGCCAGCCGCAGCACGTCGATCGGCTCGACGTCCCCGCGCAGCACCCCCGCCTCCTGCGCCGCCGACACCAGCCGGGTCGCCGCGCCCTTCACGCTCACCCCGCACGCCGTCACCGCGGCCACGCTGCCGTCGGTGACGGCGGACCCCAGGAGCGCCTTCATCCCGCGCACCTCGATCGTCCCCACGCACAGCTCGTTGAGCCACTCCGCCAGCGCCTCGCCCGCCGGCAGCGCGTCCCCCAGTTCGTCGGCGCGCACCGCCAGCGCCTCGATCCGGTCGACGTACGCGGCCTCCAGCAGCGCCTGCCGGGTCGGGAAGTGCCGGTAGAGAGTGCCGGAGCCGACGCCCGCCCGCTTGGCGATGTCGTCCAGGGACGCGTTCTCCCCATGCTCGGCGAAGGCCTCGACGGCCACCCTCAGCAAGCGCTCGTAGTTGCGGCGAGCGTCCGCGCGCATGGGCCTGACCTGCGTCATCCAGTTACTCCTTGCGAACCGGGGACTCTCTCCGTATCTTGTCGAACACTAAACGGAGACAGTCCCCGCTTGTCGCCGTGCGTGCTCCGCGGGCAGTCACCCTGCCCGTACCCGCCCATGCCCGCGCCGGGGACGCCCAGAACGGGAGAACCTCATGTCCGCCCCGTCCAGCCCGTCCACCGCCGCCGGTAACCGGCCGGCCCCCGCGCACCCCGCCGGGCTCGGCTCCGCCCTCCTCGTCATCGTCACCGCGTACATGATGGTCGGCGTCGACTCCACCGTCGTCAACGTCGCCCTGCCCGACATCCAACAGGACCTCGGGTTCAGCCGCACCGGCCTGTCCTGGGTGCTCAACACCTACACCCTCGCCTTCGGCGGGCTGTTACTGCTCGGCGGGCGGGTCGGCGACATCGTCGGACGCCGTCGCGCACTGGGCGCCGGAGCACTGCTGTTCGCCCTGTCCTCGCTGCTCGGCGGGGTCGCCGCGGAGGGCGGCTGGCTGCTCGCGGCCCGCGCGCTGCAGGGCGTCGGCGCGGCGCTGATCGCCCCCAGCACCCTGGCGCTGATCACCACCAACTTCCCCCAGGGGCCGCGCCGCCACCACGCCCTGAGCGTCTACTCCTCCATGGCCGGGATCGGCGGCTCCGCCGGGCTGGTCCTCGGCGGCATGCTCACCTCGTGGGCGTCCTGGCGCTGGGCCCTGCTCGTCAACGTGCCCATCGGCATCGCCCTCTTCGCGGCCCTGCCCCGCTTCGTCGCCGAGGCCCCGCGCCACGCGGGCCGCTTCGACCTGGCGGGCGCGCTCACCGGGACGGCCGGGACGACCTCCCTGGTCTACGGGTTCATCCGGGTCTCGGAGAAGGGCTGGAGCGACACCCGGTCCCTGCTCGGCTTCGGCTGCGCCGTCGCCCTGCTGTCCGGCTTCGCCCTCATCGAGTCCCGGGCCGGCCAGCCGATCATGCCGCTGCGGCTGTTCGCCGACCGCGACCGGGCGGGCGGCTACCTCACCGTGATGCTGCTGCCCGCGGGCATGTTCGGCGCCTTCTACTTCCTCACCCTCGTCTGCCAGCAGGTCCTCGAGTACTCCCCGCTGCGCGCGGGGTTCGCGTTCCTGCCGATGACCCTGGCGATGTTCGCGGTCGTACGGCTGCTGCCGAGGCTGCTCCCCCGTTTCGGGACCAAGCCGCTGCTGCTCACCGGCATCACCCTGCTGGCCGCCGCCGGCGGCTGGCTGTGGCGGCTGCGCCCCGGCGACGGCTACGCGACCGGGCTGCTGGGCCCGCTGCTGCTGCTCGGCGTGGGCGCCGGCCTCAGCTTCATGCCGCTCAACGCGACCGTCCTGGCCCGTATCGAACCCCGGGAGGCGGGCGCCGCGTCCGGCCTGCTGCAGACCCTCCAGTGGCTGGGCGGCACCCTCGGCCTCGCCGTCCTGGTCACGGTCTACGGCACCGCCACCCGCCACTCGGCCGCCGCCCCGGCCGTCACCCTCACCCACGGCGCCGCCCAGGCCTTCGGCATCAGCGCCCTGATCGCGGCCACGGCCCTCCTGGCCGCGGCCCTCGTCATCACCGGCCGCCCCGGGGAACCGGGCCAGTAGGCCGGTCGCCGGGGCAGGACCGGGGCGGCGCCGGGGCCGGTCACATCTTCGTCGCTCCCGCCGCCAGGTCCCGCAGGAAGTGGCGGGCGCCGATGAGGAAGACCACGATCAGGGGGACCACGCTCATCAGCGCGCCGGCCATCACCACGGCGTAGTCCGTGTTGTAGGCGACGTTGAGGTTGGCGAGGGCGACCTGGAGGGTGACCTTGTCGGGGTCGATCATCACGACCAGCGGCCAGATGTAGTCGTTCCAGAGCTGGATGAACGTGAAGATCCCGAGGAAGGCCAGGGCCGGCCGGAAGAGCGGGACGGCGATCTGCCAGTAGAGGCGGAAGAAGCCCGCGCCGTCGATGCGTCCGGCGTCGAGGAGTTCGTCGGGCAGCGCGTTCTTCGCGTACTGCCGCATCCAGAAGATGCCGAACGCGTTGGCGGCCGCGGGAATCGTCAGCGCCTTCAGCGAACCGGCCCAGCCGAAGTGGGCCATGGTGACGAACTGCGGGACCAGCGACAGCTGCGCCGGGATCATGTACGTCGCCATCAGGACGCCGAAGAGGAACCTCCGCGCCGGGAACTCGTACTTGGCGAAGGCGAACGCGGCCAGCGAGTCGAAGAACAGCACCAGGACCGTACCGGTGACGGAGACCACGACCGTGTTGAGGAGCGAGCCGAAGAAGTCGATGCGGTCGACCACCGCACGCATGTTGTCGAGCAGATGGGGTCCGGGGACCAGCTTCGGCGGGTAGGCGAAGATGTCCGACGTCGTCCCGGACGCCATCACCACCAGCCAGTAGAAGGGGAACAGCGAGACCACGACCCCGAACAGCAGCGCCGCCCGCACCCCGATCCGGGAGAGCCGGCTGCCGGAACCGATCACGAGCCCGGCACCCGAGGCCGTACGAGGCGAACGGTCAACGGCCATTGCGGCCTCCCTTGCGCAGCGCGGGCAGCGGGAGCGGCGAGCGACGGGGCCGCCCGTCGCGCTCGGAGCCGGACACCAGCCGCCAGTTGACGATCGCGAAGAGCGCGATCAGGGCGAAGAGCGACCAGCCGATGGCGGCGCCGTAGCCGAACTGGTGGTCGTTGAAGGCCTTCTGCCAGAGGTAGAGCACGATGGTCATGCCTTCCTGGCCCGGTCCGCCCGTGGTCCCGGGGTCGTCGGAGTAGAACAGCACCTGCGACTCGGTGAAGATCTGCAGGCCGTTGATGGTGGACGTGATGACGGCGAAGAGGATCACCGGGCGCAGCTGCGGCACCAGGACCCGGAAGAGGGTCTGGCGGCTGTTCGCGCCGTCCATCCGGGCCGCCTCGAACAGGTCCGTGGGGATCGCCTGGAGACCGGCCAGGAAGATCAGCGCGTTGTAGCCGACCCACCGCCAGATGATCATGATGGAGATCGCGGACTTGATCCCGAGCGACGAGGTCAGCCAGCCGACCCCGTCTCCGCCGACCGCCTTCAGCAGCGAGTTGGCGAGCCCCGCCTGGGCGAACACCGACCCGAAGACGATGGTCATGGCCACCATCGAGGTGATGTTGGGGACGAAGTACGCCACCCGCAGCGCGGACGCGTACCGCACCTGCGCGTTCAGCAGGAACGCGATCACCAGCGCCAGGAACAGCATCGGCACCGTGGACATGAACCAGATCTCGAAGGTGTTCAGGATCGAGTGCCAGAACACCTGGTCGTGCAGCAGCCACTGGTACTGCTGGAGCCCGACGTACCGCATCGGGCCGATCCCGTCCCAGTCCTGGAAGGACAGGTAGAGCGAGAAGCCCACCGGGAACAGACCGAAGACCGCGAAGAGCACGTAGTACGGCGAGATGGCGAGGTACGACGGCAGGTGCCGGCGCAGGCGGCCCCGCGGGGCGCCGGTCCCGCCGCCGTCGGTCGTCCCGCCGTCCGCCGTGGGGACCGGAGCCGCTCCTGTGAGGGTCGCCATGTCAGACCACCCCCCGCCGGGAGAGCTCGGACTCGGCCGCGTTCATGGCGTCCCGCCAGGCCTTGTCGGGGTTCTTGCCGAGCGTTTCCACGTTGGTGAGCTCCTGGAAGACCGGGGTGTTGGCGGTGCTCTCGTACGGACTGAAGTAGATGACCGGCGCCTTCTCGGCGGCCGGGCCGAAGACGTCGACGGGGATCTGCCCGCCGAAGAAGGAGTCGGGCCTGCGCATCTCGGACCGGGAGTAGATCTCCGGGGTGGTCGGGAAGAGCGCCATCTCCTGGTACGCCTTGAGCTGGTTCTCCGGGCCGAGCATCCACTTCAGGAAGGCGAACGCCCCTTCCGGGTCACGGCAGTAGCGGGTGATCGTGACGTACGAGCCGCCGTAGTTGGTGGGCCCGCCGGGCATCGCGGCCAGCCGCCAGCTGCCGGCCGTCTTCGGCGCCGTCTGCTTGAGGCCGTTCGCGTACCAGACCGCGGTGATCAGCGAGGCGATACGGCCGCCGCTCAGCGCCGAGTTGAAGTCCGGGGTGGCGTCCAGGACCCGGGCGCTGAGGCCCTGCCGGTAGGTCTCCACGGCCAGGTCCCAGGCGCGCTTGACGTGCGGCTGGTCGCCGATGAAGCGGTCGTCGGCGTCGACGAACTGCTGGGCGCTCTGGTACAGCGCCATCCGGAAGACGTAACTGATCTGCGAGACCAGGAAGGGGTGCGTGGGGGCCTTGGCCTTGAGCCGCTTGCCGACCTCCAGGTACTTCTCCCAGGTCGAGGTGGCCTCCGCGACCTCGTCCGGCTCGGCGGGCAGGCCCGCCTTCTCGAACAGGTCCCGGCGGTAGTAGAGCGCGGTGGGGCCGGCGTCCAGCGGGAAGCCGATCATCCGGCCGGTCGGGCTGATGCCGCTCTTCCACTTCCAGGGCAGGTACGCGTCCTCGACCGCGTCCGCGCCGAGCGACCGCAGGTCCAGGAACTCGCTCTCGTCCGGGAAGAACACCGACACGTCGGAGTTGGCCGCGGCCAGGTCGGGCACATAGGCGTGGGCCGCCAGGCTGGTGCGGATCCTGGACTTGTAGTCGCCGGCGATCGGCGAGCCCTTCACCTTCAGCCCGGCCACCCCGGGCACCCCGCGCGCGGCGGTGGCCAGGAGCTTGTCGCTCAGCGACCCGTTCCAGTACCAGATGCTGAGGTGGTCGGTGCCGGCGGAGACCGATCCCGAGGTGCTTCCGCATCCTGACAGACCCAGCAGGGCGGCACCCGCGCCGCCCAGGGAGGCCCCCAGCAGACGTCTGCGGGAGATCGTTCGGTGTGGTGCCATGAGCGCGCACTCGCTTTCCGGAACAAGGGGAGGACAACGATGTCGCAGCCCCGTGAACGTTCACGTGAACGTTGCCGACGAGTATTGGGGTGGCCGAAAAGCTCAGTCAAGACACCTGCAACCGCAATCTGCTGACGCAGTGTCAGGAGCGGCGCCGGCGCTCGGGCCGAGGCGGTGTCAGTGGCGGTTCCGGCGCTCGGGCCGAGGCGGTGCCGGCGCTCAGGCCGAGGCCCGTACCACCAGCTCGGGAATCACCCAGGCGTCCGCGCCGCTCAGCGGCTCCTCCCCGGCCCGGAGCCGGGCGACCTGCTCGACGGCGAGCCGGCCGAGGCGGCGTTTGTCGATGTGCAGGGTGGTCAGCGCGGGCTCCACGAGTTCGCCCAGCGACAGCCCGTCGAAGCCGAGCACCGCGAGGTCGTCCGGCACCCGCAGGCCGCGGCGCCGGGCGGCCCGGGTGGCGCCGATGGCGATCAGGTCGTTGAACCCGACGACGGCGGTCAGGTCCGGCCTCGCCGCGAACAGCCGCTCCATACCGGCCTCGCCGCCCGCCACGCTGTGCTCGGGGCAGAGCGTGATCCAGCCCTCGTCGACCGGGAGGCCGTGCCGCCGGGCCGCCTGGAGGAAGGCGGTGCGGCGCGGGCCGGGGGCGGACAGCCCGTCCCCGTCCAGCAGCCCGATCCGGCGGTGCCCGGCCGCGACCAGGTGGGCGACGCCCTGCTGCATCCCGGCGGCGACATCGATGCCGACGGCCCCGAACCGGGTCTGCTGCGGGCCGCGCTCCAGCATCACGAGGGGTACGCCGCCGAGCAGGCGGGCGAGCTCGTCGTCGTCGTTCTTGAAGTAGCCGACGACCGCGTCCGCCTGGTGCGAGAGCACGTCCAGCGCCTCGCGCTCGCGGGCCACGTCGGTGCGGGAGTCCCACACCACGACCTGCCAGCCGCGCTGCTCGGCCGCCTCCAGCACCCCGGCGGCCACCTCGGGGAAGAACGGGTTCATCAGGTCGGGGATCACCAGACCGGTGGTGACCTGGCCCTTGCGGACCATGCCCCGGGCGAACCGGCTGGGCCGGTAGTCGAGCAGCCGGGCCGCCTCCAGCACGCGTTCCTTGGTGGCCGGGTCGATCTCGCCCTTGTCGTTGACCGCGCGGGAGACGGTCTGGCGGGAGACGCCGGCGAGCTGGGCGACGTCATGGATCGTGGCGCGCCGTGGGGGGCCGTCCGGCCGCCCGGCGCGTGGGTCTCTTTGGTGATCGTCCGCCCGCACGCTGTGCACTGTATCGCTGGCGGGCGCTCCGCCCGCCGCCGGTCCGTCGCGGCTGGTCACCCCCCGCACGGCGGCGCACCGCCGGCCGCGGCGCGGAGGACCCGCGGTCAGTGACCGGCCCGCCGCCGTCCGTCGAACCGCCGCAGCACCCGCACCAGCCGCCACACCCCCACCGCGACCCCGAGCACCGCACCTGCCACCAGCGCGTCCTGCCGCACCGGACCGAAGAGGCCGGTGGCCAGGGCGAGGGCCACGGCCCCGGCGAAGACCGCCGCGGCCGTGGCGGCGGCGGTCACCAGGGCGAAGACGATCTCCACCGTCATCGCGTCCTTCTCCCACCGCGACTCACGCCCCCAGTCCATGCACCGAGTCTCGCACCCCACCCCACCCCACCCCCACCCCGGTCCCGGTCCCGGGCACCGCAAACCCCGCACCCGCGGCCCCTAGAACAGTGCGCTGTAGGCGTTCAGGGCCGGTTGGCCGCCCAGGTGGGCGTAGAGGACCGTGGAGTCGGCGGGGATCTCGCCGCGTTCGACCAGGTCGACCAGGCCGGCCATCGACTTGCCCTCGTAGACCGGGTCCGTGACCATGCCCTCCGTTCGGGCCGCGAGACGCATGGCGGCGAGGGTGGTGTCGTCGGGGACGCCGTAGACGCCCGCGTGGTAGCGCTCGTCGAGCTCGATGTCGTCGACGGTCAACTCACGCTTGAGGCCTATCAGTCGTCCGGTCCGCTGAGCGATGCGGGCGATCTGCTCGCGGGTCTCGGTGGGCTTGGCGGAGGCGTCGATGCCGATGACCCGGCGTGCGCGGCCGCCCGCCTCCGCGAGCGCGGCGAAGCCGGCCACCATGCCGGCCTGGGTCGAGCCGGTCACCGAGCAGACGATCACCGTGTCGAAGAAGACGCCCGACTCCCGCTCCTGCTCGGCGACTTCGTAGGCCCAGCCCGCGAAGCCGAGGCCGCCGAGGGGGTGGTCGGAGGCGCCGGCCGGGATGGCGTAGGGCGTGCCGCCGGACTCCTCGACCTCACGCAGCGCCAGTTCCCAGCTCTCCTTGAACCCGATGCCGAACCCGGCCCGGACCAGCCGTACGTCGGCTCCCGCCAGCCTGCTGATCAGGATGTTGCCGACCTTGTCGTAGACGGAGTCCGGCCACTCCACCCAGCTCTCCTGGACCAGCACGCACTTGAGTCCGGCGCGGGCGGCGACGGCGGCGACCTGGCGGGTGTGGTTGGACTGGACCCCGCCGATGGAGACGAGGGTGTCGCAGCCCTTGGCGAGGGCGTCGGCGACCAGGTACTCCAGCTTGCGCGTCTTGTTGCCGCCGTACGCGATCCCGGAGTTGCAGTCCTCCCGCTTGGCCCACAGCGCTGCGCCGCCGAGGTGGGCGGTGAGCCGCTCCAGCGGGTGCACGGGCGAGGGGCCGAAGAGGAGGGGGTAACGCTCGTACGAGGAGAGGGACATGGGGCGCCTCCTGGCGGGGTGGTCAGTCGGTGGTGTCGTCGACCAGGTCGGAGAGGGTGTGCCAGATGTCGGCCGTGACATGGACCGCCGCCTCCGGGTCGCCGTCGGCGCAGGCCCCGATGAGCCGTTCGTGCAGGCCCGCCGAGCGGCAGGAGCCGCCCTCGCCGAAGCGGCGGCGCTCCAGGCGGCGGATGAGCGGGGTGTAGCGGGCGACGGTGGCGGCGGCCGCGCGGTTGCCGCTCACCCGGACCAGTACGTCGTGCAGTTCGTCGTCGGCGCGCAGGGCCGCGTCCACGTCACCGGCGGCGACCGCGGCGGCGAACCGGTCGTTGGCCGCGCGCATCACGTCCAGGTCGGTGTCCCGCAGCCGGGGCACGGCGGCCCGGGTGACCAGTTCGTGCATGGCGCCGACCACGGCCGCCGCGTCCCTCACGTCCGCGGCGACGACCGGGGTGACCCTGGTGTAGCTCTGCGGCTTGCTCTCCAGCAGCCCCTCGTCGACGAGGCGGGCGAACGCCTCGCGGACCGGCGCCCGCGACAGCCCGAGCCGCTCCGCGAACTCCGCGTCGCGCACCACCGCGCCGGGTTCGATCTCCCCGGCGACGATGGCGTCCCGGATCGCGGCACAGGCACGGTCCCGGAGCAGGGTGCGGGGCAGGGGTCGCATGGCCTCCATGAACTGAAATGTTAGATATCAGTGTGCCCCGTCGGCAAGGGCACCGCGGGCACGGATGTGACCCGCACCCCCCGTGAAGGTGCGGGTCACGTTCGGAGGGCTGCCCTCAGGCCGCCGTCGTCCACGGCCAGTCGGCGTCCCGGGCCGCCTCCAGCAAGGGCACCATCCGGAAGGCCGCGTCGGTCAGGCCGCCGAAGGTGTGCCGGTTGCCCGTCCCCGACGGGCCGTGGCCCACCCGGTAGCCGGCCAGGTTCCAGGTGTAGACCGGGACGCGGGCCGGGACCTGCCGGGTCGGGTCGCCGTGCCGGTGGTCCGTGTACTGCTCGTCGGTGACGATGAGCACCCGGTCCTGGCCCCGGTAGTGCGCCCGGATCGCCGAGGTGGTGTCGGTGCCGCCCAGGTCGCCGAAGCGGCCGAGGATCTTCAGCACCGACTCGCCCCGCTCGAAGGGCAGCCGCTTGCTGATGGTGCCGAACTCGACGAGGTCCGCGTCCGCCGCCCGCAGCGCGAGCGCCGTACCGAAGATCGCCGCCGCGTCGGCCCGGTTGAGCTCGGCGCGCTCGGACAGCCGCGAGTAGAACATCGAGCCGGACCGGTCGACGAGCACCAGCGTCCGCCCCGGCAGCGCGGGCACGTTGGCCAGCGAGTGGCCGAGCGCCCGCTCCAGCGGACGGGACCAGCGCGGCGACGGCGCGTGCTGGTAGGCGGCGAGGTAGCGGAACGGGAACTGCCGCGACCGCGCCACCTCCGCCGGATGGCTGATCCGGGCCGCGACCTGCGCGGCAACCTCGTCGCAGACACCGGCCCGGTCGAAGTTGCGCAGGTTACGGACAAGTGCCATAGCCCCCATGGAGGGGATCACGGCCTCCCAGGCCGCCTTGTCCATCGGCCCCTGGAGCCACCCGGCCAGCGCCTCCCAGGTGAGGCCCGCCGCCGCGAGCCGCTCGGCGCCGCCGCGTCCGGTGACGACCGCGCGCCGCCGCTCGACGGGCAGTGCCATCAGCTCGCGGTGCGCGGCGAGCACCGGGCTCGACGCGGGCGGTACGGCGGTGTCCGGGTGGTGCCGGCGGTCCAGCGCGTACTGGAACAGCTCGCCCTGCCACGGCTTGTCCGGGTCCGGCGCCGCGTGCACCAGGTTGAGGATGTCGCCGAAGCGGTAACCCCTGGCCGCGGTGTCGTACTTGAGCAGCGACGTGCCGTGGTAGAGCCGCCGCACGGCGTCGGCGATCCCGCGCTTGACGGGCTTGGGGACGGCGCGGCCGTAGGTGGTGGTCCAGTAGGCGAGCAGCTCGCCGGGCTCGTCGGGGCGCTGCAGGACGGAGGCGATCACCTGACGGTTGGCGGGGCCGTCGGTGGCGCCCGCGGTCAGGCGTGCGCGCACGTACTCGGCGGCGCCCACGAGCGCGGCGGTCCGCATCCGGGCCTCGCCGCGCAGCCAGCCCAGCAGACCCGCGGTCCAGGCCGGGTCGGTGACGGCGAGCTCGCGCACGAGCGCGGTGAAACGGTCGTCGCGATCCGCGCCGGACTCGTAGAAGGTCCGCTGCGAGACGAAGTGGGAGACGGCGAGCAGGAAGAGCTCGGAGCGCGCGTCCCGCTCCCGGCCGCGGCCGCCCTGGTAGGTGCGCAGGACCCGTCCCGTGGAGGTGACGCGGGAGGTGGGCTGCGCCCGGGCCGCCTTGGTGTTGAATCGCGCCATGGTGAATTCCCCCCGAATTCATTGGAGTTCCGGAGAGAGGCGCGGCGGAAGGAAGGTGTCCGAGGTCAGGGGTCGGCGGCGGAACGACAATCTGACGCGTCCGCCTTTTCCGCCCTGAGGCAACCGCTGCCTACGCACCGGACACCCACCATGAGCCGCGCCTCCCGAGTTCGGTGAACGATACGCACCGGGAGGTGCGAGAAGTCTTCGGTGTCCAGAGATCGAAGTCGGCGGAACCGACGTAGGTGCTCTAACCCCTGAGCTACACCGGCGTGTTGTACCGGTGGCGGGACTCGAACCCGCGGCCGCCCCATGAAGAGTGGAAGTAGGTCCTGCCTTCGCACCTGGACGTTCATCACTTTAGGGGGACGGCCTCGGGCCGGGCGAACGAATTAGCGGTCAGCAGCGCTTCTGCCGCTTCCAGGGGCCCTTGATCGCGAGCATGATGCCGGGGGTCTGGATGTTGGCGTACAGGGTCTTTCCGTCGGGGGAGAAGGTGACGCCGGTGAATTCGCTGTACTCGGGCTCCGTCTCGGTGCCGAGGTTGAGTTCGTTGCGGGCGATGGGGTAGGTGCGGCCGCTGTCGGTGGCGCCGAAGAGGTGCTGGAGTCCCTCGCCGTCCTCGGCGATGACGAGGCCGCCGTACGGGGAGACGGTGATGTTGTCCGGGCCGTCGAAGCCGCCTTCCGCGGAGGGGTCCGGGTTGACGCCGATGAGGACCTTGAGGGTGAGGGTGCGGCGCACCGGGTCGTGGAACCAGACGGCGCCGTCGTGCTGGACGGGGCTCTCGGCACGGGCGTAGGAGGAGACGATGTAGGTGCCGCCGTCGCCCCACCACATCCCCTCCAGCTTGCGGGCGCGGGTGACCTGGCCGGTGCCGAACTGCTTGCGGACCGAGGTGGTCCGGGCGTCGCGGTCGGGGACGTCGACCCAGTCGACGCCGTACACCGTGCCGATCCTGGTGGCGCGGGAGAGGTCGTCGACGAACTGGCCCGCGGAGTCGAAGCACTTGAAGGCCTGGAGGGTGCCGGCGTCGTCGGCGAGGGTGCGCAGCCTGCCGCGGCCGTGGTGGAAGCCCTGCGGCGGGGTCCAGCGGTAGAGCAGGCCGTTGGGCCCGGAGGCGTCCTCGGTGAGGTAGAGGTGGCCGCGCCCGGGGTCGACGACGACGGCTTCGTGGGCGTACCGGCCCAGCGCCTTGACCGGCTTGGGGTCGCGGTTGGCCCGGCGGTCCTCGGGGTCGACCTCGAAGACGTAGCCGTGGTCCTTGGTCATGCCGTTGGCGCCGGCCTTGTCCTCGGTCTCCTCGCAGGTGAGCCAGGTGCCCCAAGGGGTGTTGCCGCCCGCGCAGTTGGTGGAGGTGCCGGCGATGCCGACCCACTCGGCGACCCGGCCGCCGGGACGCACCTCGACGACCGTGCAGCCGCCGGAGGCGGCGGGGTCGTAGACGAGGCCCTCGGTGAGCGGGACCGGGTGGTCCCAGTCGGCGCGCGGGCCCTTCAGCTCGTGGTTGTTGACGAGCAGGGTGGCACCGCGCGGGCCGTCGAAGGTGGAGGTGCCGTCGTGATGGGAGGGCGTGAACTCCCCCGTCTCCAGCCTGGTCCTGCCGCTGTACGTGATGATCTCGTACGTGAAGCCGGCGGGCAGCGCGAGGATGCCGTCCGGGTCGGCGAACAGCGGGCCGTAGCCGACGCCGTCGTGCGCGTCCGCCGACCCGGCCTCGACGGTCCCGGTGGCGGCGAGGGCGTTCGGGGCGGTGGCCAGGGCGCCGACGCTGCCCGCCAGTGCCACACCGGCACCGGTGATCGCGGATTTCCTGGCGAAGTCCCTGCGGGTGAGCGACATGGTGTCTCCTGTGACCGTCGGAGTGCCGTGGAGGGTGGCGCGGACCTCGTAACGGCGCACACGCTCCCGCCCGTCCCTGAACGGCGGTTGAACACCGGGCGACCTCAAGGGCTCATGTTCCAGGAATCCGTATACGGCGGCCCACGGCAGCCCAAAGCCCCGGCCAAGAGCACACCAGGGAGGGTGGTGTCTCCCCCGTCCGGCCTACTCGGCGCCGCCCCCGTGCTGCGACCGCGCCTTGAACGCGGCCTTCCTGGCCTCCTTGGCCACCTTCTTGTCCGGGTGCAGCCGGCCCATCGCCTCCAGGACGTCGGCCGTGTCCGGGTGCTCCACGCGCCAGGCCTCGGCGAAGAAGCCGCCGTGCTGCTGGGCCAACCCCTCGACCAGGGCCTGGAGTTCCTCGGAGTTGCCCTCTGCGGCGAGCTGCGCGGCGACGGTGTCGATGGTCAGCCAGAAGATCATGTCCGGGGAGGGCGCCGGTACGTCGGCGGCGCCGCGTTCGGCGAGCCAGACCCGGGCGAGGCCGCCGAGTTCGGGGTCGTCGAGGACCTCGCGGAGGGCCGGTTCGGCCTCGGGGCCGACCAGCGACAGCGCCTGCTGGCAGCGCAGCCGGCGCAGGGGCGCGCCGGAGTCCGCGCCGCGTGCGGCGAAGAGCAGTTCCCGCGCGGCGGGCAGGGATTCGCGGGGCGCCAGCCACTGCTCGGTCTCGGCCCGCGCGGCGCCCTGCGGGAAGCCGGCCGTGCCGTCGAGCAGCGCGTCCGCGCCCTTGTCCACGAGGTCGCCGACCGCGGGCGCCTCGAAGCCGGCCTCCAGCAGCCGGGCCCGCAGGCCGTACGCGCCGAGCGGGGTGAGCCGGACCATGCCGTAGCGGGAGACGTCGCTCTCGTCGACCGGTCCGGCCGCGGGCTCCTCGTCGGCGTCGGCCATCAGCGCCTCGTCGACCGGCTGGTACTCGACCAGTCCGACCGGCTCCAGCATCCGGAACTGGTCGTCGAGGCGCATCATCGCGTCGGAGACCTGTTCGAGAACGTCGTTGGTCGGCTCGCCCATGTCGCTGGGCACGATCATCGAGGCGGCGAGCGCGGGCAGCGGCACCGGTGCCTCGCCGGGGCCGTCCTCGCTCACGGAGAGCAGGTACAGGTTGCCGAGGACGCCGTCGAGGAAGTCCGCCTCCGCCTCGGGGTCCCAGTCGAGTGACGAGAAATCGACCTCGCCGCCCTCGTCCAGCGCATCGACAATTCCGTCCAGGTCGGGCACGCCCGCGTCGGCGATCACGGCCTCCAGGGCCGCCTGCCAGACCGCGAGCACGTCGTGCGGCGAGCCCGCGGTGAGCAGCGCCAGCTCCTCCCCCGCGGCCACGGTGCCGGCCTCCTCGTCGACGATCTCGACGAGCCCGGCGTCCATCGCGGCCCGCCAGGCCTCACTGGCGAAGGCGGCGGCGTCGTCCCCGGTGAGGCCGAGCAGTTCGGCGGCGGCCGGGAGCTGTCCCTCGGCGAGTCCGCCGCCTGCGTCGACACGGGTGTCGGGGCCGGCCCAGCGCGCGAGCCGGGCGGCCCGGGAGAGCAACGGCGTGGACAGCGCGGCACGCGCCAGCTCCGCTTCGGGACGCAACCGCACCGGCGGCAGGGGGGCGCTGTCTGACATCGGCTGGTTCTCCTCGGACGCCTGGGCGGTCGTACGGCGACACGGACGCCGTACGACGACCGTACGGCTCTTTGGACGCCGTACGACTCAGCCGCTCAGCCTAGACGGATTTCCACCCATGCCGCCCGGTTCATCTCCCCGCCGGGTCCCGTACATGGCCGAAACCTTGACAACTGCCCCGGCCAAGCAGGAGATTGACGCGCGTAGAAAAGGGGGGACAACTGTTCACTCTCTTTCTACGCGTGTCATGCACGCTCCATATACGTCACCCTTGTCCCGGCACTTCCGCATGTCCCCGGAGGGATCACCTTGCCGAGCAGGTCTTCCGCGCGACTCGCCGCGCTCACCGTCGCCGCCGTCTGCAGCGCGGCGTCCACCGTCGCCCTCACCTCTCCGGCGCAGGCCGACGGGGTGCGCATCCACGACATCCAGGGCACCACGCGGGTGTCGCCGTACGCCGGCCAGAAGGTGACGGACGTCCCCGGCATCGTCACGGCCACGCGCACGTACGGCTCCTCCAGAGGTTTCTGGCTCCAGGATCCGACGCCGGACGACGACCCGGCCACCAGCGAGGGCGTCTTCGTCTTCACCAGCTCCACCCCGACGGTCGCGGTCGGCGACTCGGTCACCGTCAACGGAACGGTCTCCGAGTACGTCCCGGGCGGTGCCTCCACCGGCAACCAGTCGGTGACCGAGATCACCAAGCCCACCGTCACCACCGTCTCCACCGGCAACGCGGTCCCCGCGCCGGTCGTGATCGACGCGAAGTCGGTGCCCGCCGCGTACACCCCGGCGGGTGACACGGCCGCGAGCGGCTCGGTCAACGGCCTGGCGCTGGAGCCGTCGAAGTACGCCCTGGACTACTACGAGTCCCTGGAGGGCATGAACGTCCAGGTCCAGGACGCCCGCGTGGTCACCGCCACCGACCCGTACAGCGAGCTGTGGGTCACGGTGAAGCCGCAGGAGAACCGCACCCGCCGCGGCGGTTCGCTGTACGCGTCCTACACCGACCAGAACACCGGCCGTCTGCAGGTCCAGTCCCTCGGTTCGACCGCCGACTTCCCGGTGGCGAACGTCGGCGACACGCTGGCCGGCACCACGGCGGGCCCGCTGGACTACAACCAGTACGGCGGCTACACCCTCGTCGCGAGCAGCCTCGGCACGCTGAAGAGCGGCGGCCTGGAGCGCGAGACGACGAAGAAGCAGTCGCGCGGCGAGCTCGCGGTCGCGACCTACAACGTCGAGAACCTCGACCCGTCGGACACCACGTTCGACGCGCACGCCGCCGCGATCGTGAACAACCTGCAGTCGCCCGACATCGTGTCCCTGGAGGAGATCCAGGACAACGACGGCGCGACGGACGACGGCACGGTCGCCGCCGACGTGACGGTGGACAAGCTGATCGACGCGATCGTCGCGGCCGGCGGACCGAAGTACGACTGGCGTTCGATCGACCCGGTCAACGACCAGGACGGCGGCGAGCCCGGCGGCAACATCCGCCAGGTCTTCCTCTTCAACCCCGAGCGGGTCTCCTTCGTCGACCGCGCGGGCGGCGACTCCACCACCGCGGTGGGCGTCACCAAGGTGCACGGCAAGGCCCAGCTGACCGCCTCCCCCGGCCGTGTCGCCCCGGCGGACTCCGCCTGGGCCAGCAGCCGCAAGCCGCTGGCCGGAGAGTTCACCTTCCGCGGCAAGTCGGTCTTCGTGATCGCCAACCACCTCAACTCCAAGGGCGGCGACCAGGGTCTGACCTCGCAGTACCAGCCCCCTGCGCGCAGCTCGGAGACCCAGCGCCACGCGCAGGCGACGCTGGTCAACGCGTTCGTGAAGAGCATCCTCGACGTCCAGAAGAACGCGAACGTCATCGCGCTCGGCGACATGAACGACTTCGACTTCTCCGACACCACCAAGATCCTCCAGGGTGACGGCGAGCTGTGGTCGGCGATCCAGTCGCTGCCCAGGAGCGAGCGCTACACCTACGACTACCAGGGCAACCAGCAGGTCCTGGACCAGATCCTGATCAGCCCGGCGATCCGGCGCGGCTGTGACTTCGAGTACGACAGCGTGCACATCAACTCGGAGTTCCACGACCAGATCAGCGACCACGACCCGCAGGTGCTGCGGTTCCGCCCCTGACGCCCTGACGCGCTCCCTTCAGGGCCGGCCGTACACGCCGTTCAGCCAGTCCTGCCAGGCGGCCTCGTTCGCCTCGGCGTCCGCGTCCGGCGCGAAGTCGTGGACGCTGATGCCGACCGGCGCGCCCCAGTGGTTGCGCCCGAAGAACCGGACGAGGGCGTCGTCGGTGCGCAGCCCGATGAAGTAGGGGTCGCGGTAGTCGACCACCGCGTCCAGGGCCCGTCCGCCGGGTCCCCGGACGCTCACCTTGGCGCCCTCGGCCGTGTCGTCCGACAGACCGAGGGCCCGGCCCACGGCGGTGAAGGCGTCCGGTGCCTGGGACGCCTCGGGCCCGTTGAGCTGGGCGAAGGTGACCGGGCGGGGCGCGAAGCGGGTGAGGTACTCGCGCAGGGTGTGCAGATAGAAGTCGGTGTGCCGGCTCGCGCCGTCGTACTGGCCGTCCCAGTCGTCGGTGAAGATCCCGCTGTGCACATAGCGCACCCAGGCGCGCCGGCCGCCGTCGCGGGGTTCGACGACGTGCTCCAGCTGGTTGGCGCTCTGGGTCGGGAAACCGACGTCCTCGCTGCGGGTGACCAGGTGGTGCGGCGGGTCGTAGGCGGTGACGGTGGAGCCGAAGGCCGCCGAGCCGCCGACCCGGGGCTCGGGCGGCTGCATCGGCCACAGATAGGCGCCGGTGCCGTTGGTGATCGCCTCCCACACCTCCTCGGGCGTGGCGTCGACCTCGAACTCACGGACGATCTCGAATTCCTTGGACATGACGGGGCTCCTGCTGCCTACTGATCCAGTTCGGGTACGGGCCGGTCCTCGACCGGGGGAGGGTCCTCGACCGGGGGAGGG